>NZ_RAWF01000146.1:0-25780 GCF_003612075.1 Corallococcus sp. CA041A | reverse complement strand
GGATGGGCCAGGGGATCCCTCACGTGTGAGGCCATGGCGCGCAAGAGGCGGCCCGGCTCCGAGAGCACGTCCCAGCTGTTCCAGCGCTCCACGCGGCCCAGATAGATGCCATAGCCACACAGGCCGGAGGTGATGGCGACGAAGGCCCATGCCGCCGTGCGGCCCCAGCGCTCTTCCAGCCACCGCTTCCAGATGTCCAGGGACAGCAGGCCCAGCAGCCACCCGGTGGCGGCGAACAGGGCCAGGAGCGCGGCGTCGAACCAGAGCGGGACCACGGGCCGCTGACGCAGGTGGATGAAGTCGGTGACGAGGTAGGGCGCGTTGGGAAACAGCGCGAGCCAGCCAAGCGCCAGCGGGGCCAGGAGCCACGGACGGCCCAGGCCTCGCACCATCAGCCCCCGTGCGATGAGGGCCAGGGTGTACGGCGCCCAGGCCAGGAACAGGTTCCACGACAGGAAGGCGAAGCTGGCGCGCTCGCTCCAGTCGAGCCGCAGGGCCAGCAGGTCCACCGCGAGGATGCTGCACAGGATCGCGGGCAGCAGTCCGTGACGGCTCGGGATGGAGGCGAAGGGGGAGTGCGGTCGGGACATGGTGGCGTGTGGCGCCACAGCCGCGCACCGTGTCGGAATGGCCACGGTGCAACGGCTCCGGGAAGGGCGTGGACCCGGAGCGCCGTCATGGGAGCCCTCGGGTCTGCCCTTCAGCAATGCGCGGGCCAGCTGCCCCGCCCCGTGCTCAACAGTCCAGGTCGTACGTCTTGACGTCATCGTTCGGCGCGACGACCTTGACGGTGTTGGAGCCGTCGAACGTCGCGGTGAACGTCCCTTCGCTCGTATCCACCTGCACCATCCCCGCCGTGGGGCACTGGTGGTCGCAGCGCTGGTAGCCGGACACGGTCGTCGTCGAGCTGAGGCCGCCCTTCGTGGCCTGCGACGTACTGTCCACGGTGATGCACCCGCTGCCCGCCACCCAGGTGACCGTGCTCGTGGACGTTCGCGAATCGAAGCGATTCGGCGAGAAGCTGTTGGAGGTGACGGTCACCTTGCGCTGGTCGCCTTGCGGCGGGGACCCGGCGATCTGCAGCGAGAGGTTGTACGGCTCCCCATTGATGGTGAGGTCGGTGGAGTTGGCCGTGGCGGCGAGCTGCCCCTGGTTGTCGGCGAGCACCACCTCCACGCTGCCGGAGATCTGCGTGAGCGAGATCGCCGCCTGGCAGTTGTTGAACGTGTAGTTCACCGTCGCGCCCGTCGCGGTCGCGGTGGCGCAGCCGGAGGGAGTGAAGGCGGTGGAGGCATTCGCCGCGAGCTGGGTGGCCGCCGTGGCCGGGTCGACAGCCATGGCCTGCACCTTGCCGATGGCGTAGTACCAATAGCTGTAGACAGGGTCGACCCATGCATAGGACCAGGCCGCGTCATACGCTCCGTAGTACGGATCGTAGTAGGCGTCGTCGTAGTAGTACGGGTCGTAGGTGCTGGTGCAGGCCATGCCCGCGCCCAGCGACAGGAACAACAGCGCCGCTTTCATCTGTTTCATCCACCGCCCCCTTAAGTGGTTTTTCCGAACGGGCCCAAGGTGGGTCCCGGTGGTGGGCGGGAGTACTGACCCGCGGAACAGCCCGACTGCGGGATGTTGGTCCGCGGGCTCACCTGTCAGTCCGGGCTCCGGAGCGCACTTCCCGCCTTGCGCAGGACGTTGAAGAGCCTTTCGCGGTCCAGTCGCGCTCGGTCGAAAGCCTTTGGCACGAAGAGCTTCTTGAGTGATGCGTCCGTGGCGTCGAAGTCCCCCGCGGCGAAGTGATGCCTTGCCTTCACCTGGGCCTGCACGTCGTGGTCATCCGCGATGACCGCCTCGGCCTTCAGCACGCCGCCGACCCGGAGCGTCGCGTCGTTGCCGTGCCCCCAGACGACCTGCGCCTCCAGGTCCTGGCCCACGACCAGCTCCCCATCCGTGTCCACGCCGCTGGCGCGCAGCGAGCCGCCCACCACGAGCAGGCCTTCAGGCCCTGCGTTGCTCAGCACGCCCTCCACCGTGAGGTTCCCTGTCACCAGCAAGGGACCGTTCACATGCACGTCCCCCTTCACCACCAGGTCCCCTCGAACGAAGCGTGGGAGCTTGGAGGGGGAGGGCGCCTTCGCTTCGGCAGGGAGCACTTCCCGGGCGAGCACCACCAGGGCCATGGCCGTCCAGGGAGGCAGGCCTTGCACCGCCGCCGCGAGCGCGTCCCACGACGTGGCGCCTTCCAGCGCGAGCCGACTCAGGACCTGCTCGACGGAGTCCACATCCTTGTCCTCGTAGTACCAGGCCTTGAGCAACGCCTTCCGCTCGCGGGCCAGCGCGTCCAGCATCGGCTGCACGTCCAGCGCGCCCTTCTTCCCCGAGGGCGCCCTGGCACCCATGAGCTGGGCGAGGTGCGCGTTGCCGTGCTCCAGCGCCTCCTGCACGGGCGTCTGTCCCGCCGAGTTCTTGCCATTCACATCCGCCCCGGCCTGGAGCAGGACCTCGATGACGGGCCCCCGCTCCTTGACGCGCGCGTGCTGGTGCAGCGGCGTCCAGCCCTTGCCCGCGTTGGGGTTGGCGCCCGCGTCGATGAGCGCTTGCGCCACGTCCGCCCGCCGCGCGTTGAAGAGTGCCGTGCGCCCCGCGTTGTCGAGCGCGTCCACGGGAACGCCGCCCTTCGCCAGCAGGGCGATGCAGGCCGTGCAGCCGTGTTCCGCCGCCGCGTGGAGGGGCGTGGCCTTCGCTGAATCGGTCGTGTCGGCGGGAGCCCCCAGCCGCAGGAGCTCCTTCACCAGCGATGCGTCCTCCACCCGCGCGGCCAGGTGGAGAACGCCGCCCTGGGTCTTGTCCCGGGCCTCCAGGTCGGCCCCCAGCGCAATCAGGGCCAGCACCCGGCCCGTGCGCCATTCCCCTTCGAAGCCAGGGCCGAAGAAGGGGGCCGCGTCGAGCCCCGCCGCCTGCAGGAGTCCGTTGTCCAGGGCCTTGGCCTTCTTGGCTGGGGGACGCGCCGCGGGCTTCTGCTTCCGGAGCCATGCGTGGAAGCCTTCGTCGGAGAAGGCACCTTCCAGGCCCTGGAAGGGGAACGGATCCTCGTTGCCCTCGTCGTCGCGGGCGCGCGGGTCGGGCGCCGCCTCCACCTGGGCGAGCAGCTTCCGGTAGCCCTGCTCCGGAGGGCCCCGCCGCAGCGCGTGCCACGCTTCCAGCCCTCGACGCGCGCGGGCGTGGTCCGCGAGGTCGCGCAGGCCTTCGGCCTCCACCAGCGCGGCCTCCGCCTGCTGCATCTGCGCGTCCGTCGGCTTGCGGCGCAACACGTCGTCGGCCCACTGGCTCAGCGCCAGCGCGCGCGCCTTCTGCCCGGTCGACAGCTTTCCGCCGGGCTTCGTCCCTCGGGTCAACTCAAGGACGCGGTCACGAACGCGCCAGTGCTCGGCCTTCACCTCGCGCTCCCAGCGGTGGGGCTCCACGCGACGAGTCGGATCCAGGGCCCAGTTGAGCGAGTGCAGCGCCAGCAGGTGCTCCGGATCCGCCTCCACGATTTCGCGCAGGAGCAGGATGGCCGGGTCCAACTGGGGCGGCATCTCATCCAGCAACGCGTCCGCCTTCTTCATCAGCGCGGCGGTGTCGGGCTTCTTGGGCATGGCAAGGGACCTTGCCAGGAGGCGCCTTGTGTTGCCCGGGCAAACAGCGGCGTCACACGACAAGGCCCCGGATGCTCACAGGCAATCCGGGGCCTTCGTTCTTCAGCCGCGACGTGTGGCTACTTCACCGTCACGCGCCAGGTGCGGCTCTCCGTGGTGCCACCCCGGCCGTCCTCGGCGAGGACCTTCCAGAAGTAGTCCCGGCCGCCCTCCAGCTTCACCGTCCTGGACTGCTCGGGCACGCCCTTCGTGCAGGCCGCGTAGGTGAAGCGGGTGTTCACACTCCAGACGCAGTGCCGGTAGACGACGGCGTCCCCGTCCTTGTCGTACGCGTCCTTCCACTCGAAGGTCACGCTCGACGAGGTGATGGCGTTCTCCTTCGGAGTCACCAGCTCCAGCGTCACTGGTGCGAGGTTGCGGCCCAGCTTCTCCGTCGTGACGAACGTCTTGGCGAAGACCGGATCGCCGGTCGCGGCCACGTCCTGCGCGCAGTCGCGCAGACGCTCCTTCGAGACGCCCTTGCACAGCGCCTCCGCCTGCTCCAGCGGAATGGCCTTCAGCGGCTCCACCACCGGGATGCCGGGCGGCGCCTTCTCGATGCGGCAGCTGTCCGCCTTGTACCCGGGCCATTCGCGCAGCGTGTACGACTCGGGGGAGTAGCCGGAGGCATAGTCGAAGAGGGACGTGTCCTTCGTCACCCGCCAGGACTCGCCGAACTTCTCGTACAGGCCGACGTAGCGGTCCCCCAGGTCCGAGGGACGCGCCCCCAGCTGTGAGCCGTCCGGCAGCACGGGCAGCCAGTTGCCCGGGGCGATGGGGCCCAGCAGGCCCTCCCTGGCGCGCGCCTGCCGCACGTCGATGTTCATGTACCAGAGGCCGTAGTGCGCCCACCAATCCGTGGTGACGGTGATGCGCGTGCCGCCCGCGGATTCAATGCGGATGCCGCCGGTCGTCCCAGTGGACGTGATGCGTCCTCCGGCGGGGAGCAGCAGCTCCTTGTCCAGAGACACCGGCTTGCCGTCGACGCGCAGCACCAGCAGCTCCGGCTTCTCCGCGTTCATCTGGTAGCTGACGCGATGCGGGCCGACGCGCACCGCCACCGCCGTCGTGATGCTCGCGCAGGCCGTCAGGCCGGTGTGCGGATCCGGCCCCACGGGCTGCTCGGTCTGCACGGGCGTGTGGCGCGCCTGGAGCTCCAGCCCCGGGTCGCGCAGGAGCACGTACTCACCGGCGCCCTGGAAGTCGTAGCGCACGCCGTCCATCGTCGTCAGGTGCGGGTCGCCCCAGAGGGAGGGATTGCCGCCGATGATCCACCGCCTGATGGTTTCGACGTCCGTCTGGCTCAGCGGCGGTCCGCCACACGGCATCATCCCGTTCGGGCAGTCCTCGGACGTGCGGGTGATGCGGTCGAACAACGGCCCCGTCTGGCTGGTGGCCATGGGCGCGGCAATGGCATACGACGCCGTGAGCGGATTCACGCCGGGGGCGCTCTGGTCCTCGGCCAGGTTCAGGTAGGTGCCGAAGTTCTTGTACGGCGGGTAGTCCAGGCCGCCGTGGCACTCGATGCAGGCCTTGTTGAAGATGCGCTGCACGTCCGTGTACGTCGGGTAGTCGCCCACGGGCGGCAGCGAGGCCAGCGTCGTGTTCACCGCTGGAATCAGGCTGGCGCAGGAGAAGGGCGCCGCCAGACCGGGGATGGGGTCCGCCATCAGGTTGGCCTCCAGCCCCGTCTGGAGCGCGCCGGTGTACGTGCTGAACACGTCGGCGAAGCCATAGGCGCGCGAGCGTCCGCGCACGCCCAGGGACCACTTGTCCACCGACACGCCGAGCGGCTCCAGGAAGTACCGGTACAGGGCCATCAGGTTCGTGTTGGGGCTGTAGTTCTCCCGGTCCACGAGGATGCCGCCCATGACCGTCGAGTCCGGGGCCGGGTTGTCGATGGGCCGGCGGAACACCTCCTGCCTCAGCCGGGTCAGCGACACGTCCGTCGACGCGCTGGTCGCGGCGCCGTACTGCGGAATGAGGCCGTTCACCGTCGTCCCGGTCATCAGATAGGGGTCGCCCGCGCGGCTCAGGTTGAGCTTCTCGATGTCGGCCTTGCGGCGCGGGATGCTCTGCGTGCGCGCCAGGGTGTCGTCGCGCAGGGCGTTGATGCCCATGCCGTTGCGCGACGTGAAGAAGGGCAGGTTCACCGCCAGACCCGAGGGGCTGCTCTGAACCGTATTCAGCGAGCTGTTGATGGTGAGGCAGCCCTTGGTGATGGCCAGGGCCACCGGACGCGGATCGACGAACACGCTGCCAGTCGCCCAGCGGTGGCTGGCGAGCTCGTCCGCGATGCGCCGCTGATTGAGGCTGCCATCGAAGCCGCCCAGCAGGTCGAACAGCTGGACGCCGCGCCCCTCGTCCCCGGAGATGAGCGAGTCATGGAACAGCGTGACGGACGGGCCGCCCCGGGTGACGGAGGTGAGCGCGCCCGAGCCAGGCTGGGCGTTGAAGGCATACGCCGTCGCGATGGTGGCGGTCCCCGAAGGAACGGGCTCCGTCGTCACCGGGGGCGTCAGGTCGAAGCTGAAGCGCGGCGTCCCGTCGTTGGGGCCGCCCCGGTAGCGCGTGATGAGGTGGGGGCTCCCCGCCGGCAGCCGTCCGGGCGGTTGCAGCCGGAGCTGTTCGATGAGCCGGCGGACCTCGGGCTGCGTCCGCCACGTCCAGGGGTTGAAGAGCTTGCGGAACGCGGCGGTGTCCACCGAGCCCTGGTAGAGGCGATCCCGGTTGAAGGGGAGCATCCCGCCCCAGCTGTCGTAGGGGTCCCAGTTGGGCTTGTTCTTCGTCTTGATGACGCCCACCGGGAAGCCAGTCGTGCCGGGGATGCCCGTGAGGTTCAGCACGTTCCGCGTCGAATGGCAGGCCGCGCACTTCCCATCATCCTTCTCGATGTGGCGCGAGCGCGGAGGGATGGAGCCCATCTGGGGGATGGTCGTGAGGATGATTTCGTGGAAGCGGAAGTTCTTCGTCGCCTCGTCCCACTGCATGTATTCGATGACGTCCGGATGCGAGCCTGGATAGGACGCATGCGGCGCGGGCCCGATGGAGAAGACGGACCGGGCGGTCTGGCTGGAGAGCAGCAGGCGCGGGTGCTCCGCGGTGCCCGTCTGGAGGCTCTCTGACCGCGCCATCAGGATGGGGCTGGCCCTGTACTCAGCCGGCAGCGCGCTGATGAAGCGGGCCACGGTGTTCGTGGCCGCATTGGCGGGATTGTTGAGATACGCCTCGATCTCCTCGGGCGTGATGGCGCTCGTGTTGACGACGGGGATGGGATTGACGGTGCCCGCCGCGAGCCGGAAGACAGGCTTCACGGACCGCGCCACGCCCATGGTCAGGGTGCAGCTGGGCGTCGTCCCCGTGCAGTCCGGCGTGGACGACAGGTCCGCGTCCAGGTCGACGTTCCAGCCCTGGAATGAAGAACCCGCTGACGGCGTGGCGGTGAGGGTCACGGACGCGCTGGCGCTATAGGTTTCATCGCAGTCGCTGCCGACGATGTTGGTGCAGTTGATGCCCGTGCCCGTGACGGTGCCGGAGCCAAGCCCCAGGGGCATGACCCGGAGGGCCGCGGCTTCGGCGGTCGCCGTGCACAGCGACGCCGCGAGAACCAGTGTGCCCAGTGCGGGGCGGAGATGGGGAAGGCGGAACGAAGCAATGAGTCCGTTGCGTCTCATGCGTGGACCTCCGTGGGAGTGCCCGGAAGCGCTGCAAGGAAATGGCCGCGTTCAACCGCGCGGAATCACACCCCGGCCTCCACATCTCCCGTGGCCGGGGAGGCTACGAAGCCCGCATGGATGTTGCTTCACTGGCAACGCCTGCCTCGGGGGCTCGTGTGCGCTCCCAGTGAGAACTCATCAAGAGTCCTCAGCTGATCAACGACCTCATCGCCAGCGCCGCGCCGCGCTGAGTTCGGTTCCCGGGAGGGACGGCGGTGCTCAGGGCGTCCAGCGAGCCCGGCGCACCACCCATGAGCTGCCGCCGCGCCCGTCCCGCACCACGGCCCAGAACGTCACCTCCTGGGCCGCCGCGCCTTCCGCTGGCTCCCACTCCACGCGGTGGCGTCCCTGCTGGCCACCGAAGTCCGCGCCGCCCGTCTCCGACAGGTTGAACTCGCCCAGCGTGGTGTACCAGGCGATCTCCCACGCCTCCTTGAGGTTCACGGCCTGCAGGCGCAGGCCCGGGACGATGTAGTTCTCCTCGCGGTCCGACACGTCCTCGGACGTCATCACGAAGGGCCCGGGGCCGCTCAGCTCCAGCGGCTCACCTTCCGGCCAGGCCGCATCGTCCACCCGCAGGCCCGGAAGCACGGGCTGCTCGTTGGCCTTCATGCCCTCCACCACCGGGCACCAGAAGACCATCAGCTTCTGCGCGTAGATCTCCTCGTCGCCCGCCGACACCCTCAGGACGAGCGGCATGCGGATGCCTCCCAGCCCCTTGTAGGCGTCCTCCGCCAGCACGCGCTCCAGCAGGAGTTTGTCCTGAGAGACGCGGGCCGCGCCGGGACGGATGGGGAGCGTCAGCTCGCCCGCGGTCGTGGTGCCCTCCGCGAGCAGGGCGCGGTCCGCCTCCGTCGCGCACGTGCGGTCGTCCTGATCCGCGCAGGCCCACAGCTGGTACTGGATGGGGCGTCCCGCGCCGACGGGGTCCACCACCAGCGCGCGGTACGTCACCTCCTCCGCCAACTCGTCGAAGGCCTCCGGCGTCTGTTCGCAGGTGGAGGCGATCAGCTCGGGCCGTTCCGTGGACACGCCGAGCACGCGGAGGTCGTGCACGCTCGACGGCTTGTCCTCGGGTTCGACGCACGCGAGAGCGGTCAGCGCCAGCAGCAGCAGGCTTCCGGTGTTGAGCAGGGCCTTCATGTCAGAAGCTTCCTTTCACGCCCACCACGGGGAGGATGGGGATGCCGGGTACCTCGTACTCCCGGCGCTGCCGGTAGTCGTTGAAGGTGAACTCGACGTTCTCCGCGTTGTAGAGGTTCTGCACGTCCAGGTAGACCCCCAGCGTCCAGCTTTGGAATTGCCAGCTCTTGTCCAGCCGCATGTCGAGCTGGTGGAACCCGGACGTGCGCGCCGAGGCGTAGGGGCCGTACGTGCCGTTGAAGCGGTTTCGGTCCACCTGGTACTGGTCGAACGTGTGGTTGAGCGGCGTCGTCGGGCGGCCGGTGGTGTAGCGGAAGCGCCCGCCCAGCTCCCAGCCGTTGCCCAGCACGTAGGTGCTCACCAGCGTGAGGATGTGCGTCTGGTCGAAGGGGCTGAGGCCATACGTCTCGTCGCCGCTGCCACCGAAGCCCCCGCCGAAGTCTCTACCATTCCCTTCGGGGGCGCGGCCCGTGCGCCCGTCGAGTGACTGGCTGAAGGTGTACGACAGCCATCCGGACCACTTGTCCGTCGCGGACGCGCGCTGCTTCTTCACCATCACCTCCAGGCCCAGGGCGCGGCCGATGCCCTGGTTGGAGTACGGCAGCTGGACCACGCCTCCACCCGGGAGCGAGAGGATGTCGCCGGGCGCCGCGATGTTGTCGAAGCGGCGGTTGAAGAAGCCCGTGACGTCCACGTTGAGCACGTCGGTCAGCCGGTGATCCACGCCCAGGCTGCTCTGGAACGCGCGCTGGTAGGCCAGGTCCGGGTTGCCGTACGGCAGGGAGATGAAGCGGAACGTCTCCGCCGGCTGGCTGTAGAGGCCGAGCGAGCCCTTGAGCTGGGTGCGCTCGGTGGCCGCGAAGCTGACCCACAGCCGGGGATCCAACGCCACGTTCCGCGCGTCGCCCGCGCGCTGGAAGTTGCCGCGCACGCCGGGGGTGAAGGTGAACTTCCCCACCTTCAGGTCCGCCTCCACGAAGAGCGCGCCGTCGAAGGAGCCCAGGCCAATCTTCTCCACCAGCAGCTCGCCCACGGACTCGGCGCCGGGGAAGGCCACGTACTCGAAGTTCTCCGGGGCGGGGAACTCCACGTCGAAGGACTGGTGCTCGTAGACGAGGTCCAGGCCGGTGCGCACGGTGAGGCTGGAGGACAGCTCCAGGCCCAGCACCTCGCGCGCGCCCACCGTGTAGCCCACGCCATCCTGCTTCGCGGCGCCGAACTTGAAGCTGGTGCCGTCGTAGCCCACGTACGGCGTGAAGACGGACGCGAGCGCGCCTTTGCGGTACGTCCAGTCACCCTTGATGCGGTGGAAGAGGGTGTGCGTGTCCACCGTCAGGTCGCGCTCCGTCTCCGGACCTCCGGTCACCAGGCGGAGCTGGTCGTCACTGCCGAAGGCCATGACGTAGCCGGTGCTGCGCGCGCTGCCCGCCAGGGCCTGGGCCTCCTCTTCGGAACGGGCGTCCCGCTTCGCGCCGAAGTCCACGCGCAGCTGGTAGTCCCAGTATTTGGGGACCACGGACAGGGTGCTGCCCTCGCTCTTGGGGAGGACGGCGGGGAGGATGGTGTCGATGTACGAGCGGCGCGCGGCGGCGGCCACGCTGATGCCGTCCGTCACGGGGGCTTCCAGGAAGAAGCCCGCGTCCAGCAGGTCCACCTTCACCGAGCCATGGAACGTGTCGGCGGCGCCCTTGCGCGTGCCGACCTCCACGATGCCGCCCACCGCGCGGCCGTACTGGCTGCCGTAGCCGCCCGGGAAGAAGTCGAGCTGGTCGATGAACTCCGCGTTCACCACCGAGGGCCCGCCGAGCAGGTGGAAGAGGAGGGGGATGCCGACCCCGTCCATCATCGTCGCCGTCTGGCCGGGGTTGGAGCCGCGCACCAGCAGCTGGCCGGAGATGAAGGGCGCACGCGCCACGCCCGGCAGGGTCTGGATGACGCGGATGGGGTCGCCGAAGGTGCCCGGCGTCCGCTGCGCCTCCTGGCGCGTGATGGTCCGGCGCACGACCTCCTTCTTCGGCCGGTCGGAGCGCACGACGGTCTCCAGCGCGCCGCCGGTGGGGGCGAGGAAGAAGTTCACCTCCGTCGTCTCGTCCTCCTGGAGCTGCTCCTTCGTCTGGTAGAGCTGGTAGCCGGACGCCACCACGCGCACCGCGCACTCACCAGGGGGCACGTCGAGGCTGAAGCGGCCGTCCGCGTCGGAGAGGGCCTCGGGCGCCTCCGGGTCGTCACCGCAGCGCACCGTGGCGCCGGCCACGCGCGAGCGGCTGCCGCGCGAAATCAGCTGGCCCTTGAGCGTGGCCTTCCGCGCCACCGGGGCCTGGTCGGTTCCAGGGGCCTCCTCCGGAGGGGCGTTGAGGGTGAAGTGGTAGATGTATTCCACCTGCACCGGCGCGGGCACACCGTCCACCTCCGCGGGTGAGAAGCGGAACTGGCGCACCGCCGCGATGGCCGCCTCGTCGAAGCCATGGCCCGCGGGCTCCGTGGGCAACACCTCCGACACGGAGCCATCCGCGGCGATGGTGATGATGAGGCGCACGGAGGCGGTGACCCCCTCCGCGAGCGCTTCGGGAGGGTAGGTGGCCTCCACCTGCTGCAGCAGCTCCGGAGGCTTGGTGATGACGGGCTGGGCCTGCGCGGGCGGGGCCGCTTCCGCGGGCGGCGCGCCGGCCTGCGGTGCCTGTGCCAGCGCCGGGGGCGTCAGCAGGAGCGAGGCCGCGGCGAGCGCGCTTCGGGCGTTCAGGGACGGGGACATGGGGCGCGGAGCATACGGGATGAGGCCCCGGGTTCCGCATGCCTGAAGCAAGCACGGGACTGAATGTCACCGGCCCGTGCGCGCCGCGATGCCCGGCTGCTCCTACCGGAGGTGCTTGCCCGGGGCCAGACGCCGCCGGGGCCCTCAGCCGCCTCGCTTCGCCCTCGCGGCCTTCTTCGCCACGGTCTTCTTCACGGCGGTCTTCTTCACCTTCGCGGCCTTCTTCGCCGGGCTTTTCGCCTTCGCTGCCTTCTTCGCTCCTGCGCCCACGGCCTTCGGAGTCCGTTCACCCGGTGAGCGCGGGACGGTCGCCTGCTCCATCGCGGGCACCCGAGGTTCGGCGGGCAGGCCCGGGCCGACGTCGTGGGCGGTCGTCCGCCAGGCCATACGCGGGCGCAGGTGCTCCCCCCACGCCGGGTGCGTCAGCTGGATGTCCAGGAAGGGGCCGGACCGCGTCACCTTCGACACGAAGGCCCGCGCGTTCGCGTTCATCCACTCGCTGGTGAAGACCTTGCGCCCCCCCACCTCCCGCACGAGCGCCGCGTCCTTCAGGTGTCGGTAGTTGCTGAACTCGGCGTCCTCCGCCTTCTCGATGGGGTCGTAGATCAACATCAATGCGAACACGGCGTGAGGCGCGGGCTTCCCGGCGTCAGGGTGAACGCGCGCCACCGACAGGCGGACGGCATGCCGGGACACACCGAGGACTCGGACCGCGTAGAGATCAGACATCCCACGAGGATACCGCGCGCACCGCGGGCCGGCTCAGCTCCCCGGAGCGGTCGAGACGTGGGCCATCATGGGCAGGACGTTCCGCGGCCCGGGCACGTTCGAGCCCAGGCGCAGGAAGCGCAGCCAGGCGCCCCGGGGGGAGCGGTAGGGGCGCACGCGGCCGTCGTCGACGCGGTGGACCTGCGTCTCCAGCTCCACCACCGCGCCCCCGGGGTGGGCCGCCGGGCGGCACTCACCTATCCTCGGGGCTTCGCACCGGAGTCAGCGAGCCCGAGGGAGCGCACACCATGTCACGGTCGCAGCCACGTCCCGCGCAGCCTTCCCTCGAAGCGATGACGGACGCGGTGCGCTCACCCGACGCGACCCGGGCGGACACCGACCTGCTCATCGCGGCGCTGCGACGGGCCCCCACGGAAGAGGAGACGCCCCGGGCACGGGCGGATCTGCTGCTGGAGTTGCTGGTGCCGGACCACCCGGTGGGTGACCGCGCGGGCCGCGAAGGGGTGACGGTGCGGCAGGCGGCGAAGGACGCCCTGTTGGATCTGGGCCATCCCTACGCGCTGGAGTTGCCGCCGGAGGTGCTGGCTCGGGAAGCGCGGCGCCGGACGCGACTCGGAGGGTTCGGGGTCGCCGTCGCGACGGCCTCCATGCTCTACCAGTCGGGCCTCTTCTACGCGTTCCTGCTGCACGACGGCGTGGTGCACAACCAGCACTCCAGCCACCGCCCGCCCGAGCAGCTCACGCGAGACCGCGTGGTGCCGTGGGCGCTGTTCACCCTGAGCGGCTTGTTGCCGGCCCTGGTTTCATTGGGCGGCCATGCCTTGAAGCGCAGGTGGCTCCAGAACACCGGCTGGTCGCTCATCCTGGCGCAGGCGCTGCTTTGGACGGGGGTTGTCTGCCTTTCCATGACCAAGATTGGCCCGTCCGGATTCACCGCGCTGGCGCCCTGGCACGTGGCGTGGTTGAGCGCCTGGACAATGCGTCCGACACGTTGATGGCCCTGCTGGAGGACGCGACTGAGCCCCTCAACGCCCGGCCCGGCGCAACGCAAGGCGCCGGGCCGCGAGCATTCCGACCAGCCACCCCACCCAGGCGGTGGAGGGCTCTGAGGTAGGGGAGGCACTGGCGCAGCCCCCGCCCCCCACGTTCGGATCCGGATCCGGGTCGGGATCCGTCGTCGGGTCCTCGGGCTTGACCCGGATCTCCAGCGTGTCCGTGTCAACGAGCAGCGGACCGACGCTCACGGTCAGCTCGAAGTGCATCGGCGTTTCGCTCGAAACGATGGGCGCCAGGAACCACGCGGACGCGGTGCCTCCGCCCGTCAGCTCCACGGGCGGACCATCGAGCTGCCGCCACGTGTACGTCATCACGGTCCCCGACGCGGTCGAGTGTCCCGAGCCCTGGAGCGTGACCGCCGCGCCACTTTCGACGAGCTGATCCTCACCGGCGTTGGCGCTCGGCATACAGGTGCCCGCGTTGGGGATGACGGCCTTGAACGGCTTGCCGACCACGCCCGACAGCACGACGTTGTCCACCTCCCAGCCATGGGACTCCACGTACCAGGGTGAGCCGAACCGGAACCGCAGCTGGACCGTCTTCCCGGCGAACCGCGAGCCGAAATCCAACTTCGTGCCCTGGTTCATCCGTGGCCAGACGCTGCTCTGTGCGACGAACGCCTGACGTCCGCCCAGGGTGTTGCTCGTGGTCGAGTCGATCTTCCCCCCGTACCCCGGTTCGACATACTTGCTCACGTCCTCCCAGGTCTGGCCACCATCCTGGGTGAGCTCGATCACGCCGCCCGTCCAGAAGGTCTTCCGGCCCGTCCAGGAGTCCACGTCGAAGGCGAAGCGATGCCGGTGGTCGAACGTCACAGTGAAGGGCACGGAGCCCGACACCGTGAGGCGGGGCGAGACCAGTGCCGTGTCCGCGACGTCGGGGCCGTCCGCGATGAACCAGACATGGTTGGCAGCATCCACCGTGCTGTCCGGGGCCAGCACCCGCTGCCACGCCTGGTCCGCGGACCCCTCCAGCACCGCCGTGCTCCAGGTCGTCGTGGGGAGCTCCAGGGTGTCCGTCGTGGAGGACTCCTCGTCGTGATCCATTTTGAGGATGTGCCGGAGCGGGACGGGGGCCTGGCAGAAGCCGGAGCCGCTTGGCGTGAGCGTCAGCTCCAGGTCTCGCGTGAGCGAAGGCGAGGCGGCCAACTCGATGGGGATGGCCATGGAGATGGACCCGAAGGGCGGCACTGGCGGCACGGACAGCTCCCCCGTGGGGAGGGACACCTCGCTCGGCCGGCTGCTGGTGATGGTCACGGTGGTCCCCGCGGAGGCCACGGGCCCCAGGTTCGTGATCTTGAGGTGCAGGGAACCCGCCTCCCCGGCATCGAGGACGCCATCCGGCACCGCATCGCACGCGCGGCGGGCATCATCCACGTTCACGAACTCGAAGCGCAGATCCGCCTGGGCCGTGTACGCCTCGTGGATCTCCGTGAAGAACAGGGACCTGCGCGGAGGGGAACGGGCGCAGGTGCCCGCGCCCCTCCGAGCGAAGGCCTCGGCCAGGAGGAGCATGTCGCGCGGGTCCTGGGGATTCCAGCTGCCGGCCGCCATGAGCAGGGCGTCGCGCTGTTCCGTGTGGGTGGGGTCCACGGGCGCCAGCATCATCCCGGCGACGACGTAGTCCGCCATGCGCCGCTTCGCCTCCGCGAAGGACGCGAAGCGCGAGCCCGGCTTCCGGGCCTCGTCGAGCAGCGCCAGGTAGCCATCGAAGAGCATCGAGGCCCAGACCTCGCCCGCGTTGTGCCATTCGGAGTTGAACCCACCGTTGTCGCGGAGCGGGTGCTCCAGGGGAAGGGGCTCCTCGTCGCTGAGGTGGCGGAGGCGGAGCGCGTTCTTCGTGGGGTCGCGGGAGTAGGGGACCCGGCGGACTCCGTAATAGGGGCTGTCGCCATAGACATGCGCGGCATATCCACCAATCCCATACGTGCCGTTGTAGCCGAAACCATCATCCTCCTGGACCATCAGGTGGAGAGCGATGAAGTCCCCCCAGCCCTCGCTCTGCGCGAAGCACACGGACAGGTTGCAATCCACCAGCCGCTGGTGGAGCAGGTGTCCCCACTCGTGCGACACGAGGGTGTTGTCAATCGCCCCGTCCCGCTCGGGGTCGGACGCGCGGATCATCGTCCCGGTCACCGCCCCGTTGGCGAGCAGGCCCTTCAAGGTCTGCCCCGTCTCAAACGAAACGGACAGCAGCGGAAGGGTAGGGTCGAGCAGCGGATCCGACTCGACCATGTTGGGCGGAGCGGCGCCAGCGGTGTGGTTGAGGACGATGAGGCCGGCCGCGCCCGCGGCCTGGGCATTCACCGCCTTGAGCTCGTAGGAGCAGTTGCCACCCCGGTCGGCCAGGACGATGGCGCCCGAGACGTCGTTCGTCAGCGCCTGGCAGGCGGTGGTCACCGACGGGGAACCGCTCTGGGCCATGACGAGCCGGAGCGAGTCCAGGTGGAAGGTGCGCGGGCCGAAGTTGGCCTTGCCCGTGGCGTAGTCCGTCCCCGCGACCTGGAACGACCGGGTCTCTGGCATCGTGAAGAGGTACATCTCCAGGCGGGGTGCCTGGCCGTCATCCGGCACGTAGATGGCGACGTTGTCGCGCGCCTGGGGGTTGGGGCCCTGGTTCTGGGCCTCGGCGAGCAGCGCGTCGCCCTCCAGGCCGCCCCGGCCGTAGTTCGTCTGCTGGGCGTTGCCCGCGGCTTCCGTGAAGCCGGAGGCGTAGAAGTAATCGTGCAGCCAGTTGGTCGTGTAGAAGAGGCTGGTGATGGCGGCCTGCGTCTGGGATGGCCGGGCCAGGGGCCCCAGCGTGGGCTCGTAGTCGTAATGGAAGTCACGGGTGCCGGGATTCACGAAGGCCCACGTGTCGGAGCCCTCGGTATAGCCATCCGGGTCGAAGTGGTCCGCATAGGCGGACACGTTGTTGCCGGAGCTGGTGGTCGCGCCCGGAGGCAGCCAGGAGTCCACTCCGCCCGCGTGGGCGCGTCCGTCCACGGTGATGTTTCGCGGGGACTCGAAGGCCGGCTCGAACGTCGCGTCGGGAATGCCCGTGGGATGCGGCGTGAAGTCCTGCAGGGGACCATCCCGGGGCGTCCCGTCCGCGTCCGCCCAGACGCGGTAGGAATGGCTGTCATGGAAGATGCGATTGCTGCGCTGGAGCGTGCCACCCTGGCCGGCATCCACCAGGTATTCATAGCCGCGCCGGCCCTCCTGCCCGGTGCGCTCCGCGAGCACGTTCACGGCCCAGGCGGGCACGAGCCGGTCCGCCTGGGGGAAGTACACCTGCCGGACCTCGGCGGGGACGACCAATGACACGCCCGCGCGCTTCGCGCCCCGGCCGGGAGCGAGGTCGAACCGCAGACGGCCCGTGGACGTCGCCGCCGCCTGGGCGACCACGGCCTTGTCATCCAGCGTGATGTTGTAGAGGTCTCCCAACGCGGCGGCCACCGCCTGGGACGCGGACGTCCGGAAGGGGCTCAGGGCCGTCGCCCGTGCACCCTCCACGCCGTCATGCAGGTTGCCGGTGATGGCGACGAGCGACAGGTCGCGCGTCATCAGCACCTTCAGCTCGTTGCGGACCACGTCGATGCCGCCCAAGCGCTGGCGGAAGGCCACGATGATGCCGCCACGGCCCGTGTCGTGGATCCGGTGCACGAAGGCGGCTTGAAGCGCGCTGGGGGACAGGCGGTACAGGGCCGCGTGCTGCTCCAGGTAGCGCCGCGCGGCGGCTTCGGGCGTTTGCAGCGCCGGGCGGTTGGCCGGCGGTCCCCGCGGTGCCCACGCCAGCGTCGGGACGCCGCGCTCCGCGTCCCTGGCGACGACGGTGAGGGGCCGTGATGCGTCCGTGACGTCCCCAGCCTGCGTTTCCAGGCCGGGGACCTTGTCAGCGGGGGCTTCCGCCGCGCAACCCATCCAGAAGGCGAGCAGCATTCCTCCCGTGGCTGTGCGGCTCCTCAGATTTTTGAGCACCTTGGCCCCCACTGTCGCGGTTTCTCGCGGACGCGTGAATCCTGCCATCAATTGCAGATGTCGGTGTCCCGCAGCCGGCTGAGCTGTCCGACGGCATTGCCTTTCAGTGAGCGTGCGTAGATTCCACCCACCCAGCTCCCGCCGGAGAAGTTGACGTTGGCATTCGGGGCAAGAACCGTGCCGTAGAAGCCATAGTCAAAGGCGGTGAGGCTGGTGGCATCCGGGAGGTTGAAGAGGATGCCGTGCTCGTCGATGCCGCCGCTGAACGTGTGGCCGAAGTTGGTGAAGGTCGCGGACGTACCCCGGACGTTGATGACGGCCAGGCTGTTGGCGGGAGCATTGATGGACAGCAGCGTGGCGCCGGTGAAGTACGAGGCCTTGACGTCGAAGAAGTTCACCTTCGGATCCGTGCCGGTGAGCATGACGCCTCCCCAGGACTCGCGCGTGGCGGTGCCGTTGGAGGGAAGGGCGCCCAGTTCAGCGGAGAGTGCCTTCAGGGCGCTGCCCTGATTGGTGAAGTTGATGGGCGTCGCCCGGGCCACGTTCCCACGGGGGTAGTAGACGTTGGGCTCCTGGATGAGCTTCCCGCCGTACCGGGCTTCGCCCCAGACATAGCCATTGGCCAGGGAGAGGGTCCCGCCCGCGACCAGGACGTTGGCCGTGTCGGTCGCGGGCAGCATCGCGCCCACGGAGAAGTTCTGGAGGGAGATGTTGCGGCCCGCGGCCAGCTTGCCCTGGACCTCGTTGCCCTGCTGGTAGTCCTCCAGCACGAAGAGGTTGTACTCGCCCAGCCGGATCGGGATGCAGGACGCGGAGCTTTCGTCCCCCACCGTGACGGTGATGCTGGTGAGCACCGTGCCGTTGCGGATCATGACGGTGGCCATGCCCTTGGAGACGCCCGTCAGCGTCCCGTCAGCGGTGATGGTGGCGATGCCCGTGTTGGAGACCGAGTAGAGCGTGCCTCGCGAGGGCGAGGAGATGTCCCTCACCACGCCGTCCGTGTACTTGCCGTTCGCCACCAGCTTCAGCTTCGAGCCGGGGCCTCTCAGGACGGCGTCCCCGTTGAGGATCTGGATGGAGCTCAGCTGGGCGGAGCTGCTGACGGTCAGGGGGATGCGCGCGGAGCTCAACATCCGGCCCTGGCTGTCGATGCCGAACGCGACGAGCTCCATGGAGCCCAGCGCTTGCGCCGGAATCCGGAATGGAGTCGTGAAGGGCCCCGACTCGAGGATGGATGCCGCGCCCTCGCCCACGATGAGGACGGTTTCTGGCTGGAAGCCTCCTGCCCCGGCGACGCTCACCGCCACCGTGCCTCCCGGCGACACCACGGTGCCGGGTTGGGGGGACGTGATGATCAGGGTGCCCGTGGCGGCGGTGGCGCGGGCCTCACGGACGCGCTCCGGGGCCAACTGCGCGCTGGCCTCCCCGCAGCTGTTCACCGGTGGAATGGTGCTGGGCCTGGGAATGGAGGCGACGAAGTCCGGCCCGCCGACAGGGCTGTTGAGCAACTGGCGGATCTTGTCCCGGTGGGCCGCGTTGATCTGGACCTTGAAGTGCTCCGTGTTCCGGTTCGTCACATCCACGGTGAAGGGGGTGATGGCCGAGCTGCTCATCGCGGTGCCGCCCCGTTGTTCCGCGGTCCCGGCGAAGACGTCGTGCGGGTCGTTGCAGAACAGCAGGCTGTCGGGACCCAGGATGAGCTTCTGCCGCTGCGGCAGGGGCAGGGAGCGGGAGAGCGGGTGGTGGGTCTCCGTCTGATGGTAGAGCACCTTGATCCCATCCGGAAGGAGGCCCCACGTGGGGGTCCGCGCCAGGGGTTGTGCTCCCTCGCCGACGATGAAGTGCGTGGGGACGTCCGTCTGTCGGAGGTTGTTGATGAGCGCGCTGCCCACCTGGAGGTCGTCGATGGCCGCGCCTCCAGGCATGTCGAGCACGATGTTTTGGGTCGCAGCGAGGGCGGCCTTCACCTGCGTCCAGACGGCAGGGAACGCGACCCTGAGGTCGTCGCGCATGCGGACGAACTCGGTGGCCATGCGCGTCCCCTCATGGGGCGTGTTCAGGCTGATGAGCCGGTTGATGTCACCCTCCTTGAAGGTCGCGACGCTCCGGTAGTTGGCCGAGTCGACGTACTTGCGGGTCAGCAGGCCGCCCGCGCCGTGGGCGACGACGTCCACCTGGGTGACGGCGTTCTGGCCCTGACGCATCTTGGTCAGCGCCGAGTAGATGGCGTTGGGGACCGCGAGCTCGTTGGCCTCCAGGGTCAAGCTGGCCGAGCTCGTCGCGGAGTAGTCCGCGCACGTCGTCTGGAAGAGGTTGCTCGCGGCGATGCCCTCCGTCCCCTGCCAGGCGGAGCACGAGGACCAGAGGTCGTGGACGAGCACCAGCGGCGGCCGGACGATGGAGAGCTCGACCGTCGACGTGTAGCTCGCTCCCGACGCGGGTGTGTAGACGCCGGAGAGCGTCACCAGGCGCGAGGTGGCGGTCTCGAAGCCCCCGCTGTTGAAGTCCGGGGGGCTGGTGTAGAGCGCGAACGCGTAGTGCACGCCGCCCACGGGAACGGTGGGGACGGTGACGGAGGCCGCCCGGGTGGTGGTCCCGACCGCGCCCAGGCCGCCGTTGGCCGGGCTGGTCCCGCTGAGTGAGAAGGTCATGGACCCGGCGGAGGGCATCTTCGCGCGCACCAGGACCTGCGTCACGCCGTCCGCGGCCACGCCCTGGACCGGGGGAATCGCCGCGGAAGACGGCGCCGACAGCTGCGTGACGTCCGTCACCACGGCGCCCGTATACGGGTGGATGAGGGTCGGGTTCGGGTTGACCACCTCCATGCTGGAGAAGGTGATGTTGTCGATGACCACCGCGGAGTCCAGGACGCCGTCACCCAGGTCGCTGATCTCGAACTCGATGGTGACCTGCCCGCCGCGCAGGACCTCGAAGTTGACGGTGCGGAAGTCGGTGATGCCCGCATCGGGGAACAGCATGATTTCAGGCGGGTAGGTGGCCGGGAAGAAGTCCACCCCGGACGGGTCGTCCGAGAACAGCGTGTCGTAGCCGGTGCCCGCCGCGCGCGTGGACGAGACGTCGAAGAACTGCGCGCTGTTCACCGACGAGTCCGCGACGGTGCGCGTGCCCAGCCCGTCGATGACGCGCGCGGTGAACGTGTCGTTGTACTGCGTCCCGACATACTCGGGGGACTCGGCGCTGAGGAACCGGAAGTCGAAGGTCACCCGGTTGCTGCTGGCCGGCACGTTGAGCGTGACGCGGTAGAGGACCTTGTCGCCCTCGACGCCCTCGGGCGGGTAGTCCGTGCCCGGCTCCGGCAGGTTGGCGACGTTGATGTTGCCCGTGCTCATGATGAACAGCGAGCTGCCCCTGCGCGGCGTGATGTTGCCGTACGACGGCGCCACCATGGCCGCCTGCGGATTGGGGCTGGTGAGCGACGCGCTCGCCACCACCCCCGCCGGCAGGTCCAGCGCGGAGTTGACCTCCGCGACGGTGGCGAGCGAGGCCTTGACGGTGCCGGGCTTCGCCAGGGCCTTCTTCGCGATGCGCTGGCGCTCGGCCAGGGCCTCCGCGCTCAAGACCCGGAGGGGCTTCTCGGGAGTGGCGGGCTCGGGAGGATCTCCGCACGCCGCCAGGGCGACGAACAGCGGGAGCAGGTAGGTCTTGAACGGCTGCATCGGGTTCACTCCGTGACGTTGAACGCGTGGGTGCTTCGCGAAAAGGGAAGGGAGTCCCCACGGCGGCAACGGCACGGCCACCCCACGCTCGAAAGCCGTGGGGTGGCCGCATCAGCCATGCCGTGGGGGCTGGGGTTACTTGCGCTGGAGCGACAGCTGGTAGTCGCGGTGCCAGCGGCTGGGGAGCCGGGCCAGCATGTCGCCCGTCTTGGGCTGCTGCGCGATGGCCTCGTACTTCTTCTGGATCTGCCCGTCGCCCACCAGGAAGCCGTTGGCGTACACCGCAGTCTGGTCTTCACCGAGCAGGGCCTTCTCCGTCTTGGAGCCGACCTTGACGTTGTAGACCTTGCCGGTGAACGCCTCGCGGGTCACCGCGGTGAGCTTGCTGGGACCCGTGCGGGTCATCACCAGGTCCCCCGTGCGCAGGTCGCGGGCCTGCACCATGCCGCGCGCCACGGCCTGGATGGGGTGCATCTCCGTCATCAGCAGGCTGCGGCCCGCCTCGTCGTGGATGCGCACCATGGGGGTCGTCTCGATGCCGACGGCCGTGTCCATGATGGTGAGGGACGGGTTGTAGGGGTTGGTGACGTGGTCACCGGCCTTCAGGGACTCGATGGCGGCCGGCTTGCCTTCGGCCATGGCGATTTCGGTGCCCTCGGCCAGGCAGCTGTTGGTGACGGTGATCTTCTTGAAGACGTAGTCCGGGCGGACTGCGGCCGGGTCGTTGCTCAGGGTGATGGAGGAGCGGTACTTCGTACCCGCGGAGATGAGCGGCAGGGAGATGAGCGCGGTCAGCTTCGCGGAGTCCTGCATCTGGCGGCAGCCGTCGTCGAAGAAGGCGGCGTTGGTGCCCGTGAGGTCCCAGGAGAAGGTCTTCTTGTCCGTGCTCAGGGTGACGCGGTTCCAGAACTGGTTCATCTTGCCCACGAGCGTGTTGCCGTCGGTGACGTCGCAGCCGCCGCCCGTGTTGGTGAGGATGAGCTTGAGGTGGCCGGCGTCCGGGCGGGCCACGCCCGAGTTCAGGTCCGCCTTGAGCTGGGTGATGACGGCGTCGTCGAAGACGTGGCTGCTGGTGACGGAGATGGAGCCCTGCAGCGGCAGCTTGACGGAGTTCAGGTTGCCCGTCAGGTCGTAGTCGCAGTCCTGGGTCCAGGTGCGGTTGAGGCACACGGAGATGAGGTTGTCGTTGAACGCGACGTCGAGCGGCGCGAGCACCGTGAGGCCGCCCAGGCGGGGCGCCTCGTTGACGACGGGGCCGCCTTCGACGCCCATCTCCGTGAAGATGTACGAGTCCGTGACGTTCTGGCCGGCGGACTCCTCGACCTTGTAGGAGGACACGCGGTAGCGCTTGAGGGTCGTCAGCGCCAGGTTGCCCGTGGCGTTGATGGTGACGTTGTAGCCACCGTCGAACTCCTCGCGCCACGCCAGGTCGCCCAGCGCGTTGCCGCTGGAGTCCGAGTAGCTGGTGTCGACGTAGGTGTAGATGGCGCCGCCCGGGAAGGTGGAGCTGGCGGTGCCCAGGCCGTCATTGGCCACCGCGGTCGTCTCACCCGTGCTGGCCTCCTCGATGAGGTGCATCTCCTGGCGGTCCGCGGTCCCCACCAGGCTGTTGGCCTCCGGGGGCAGCAGGCCGGGCGCGTAGCCACGGGCCACCTGGTCCTGGCGCCGCTGCTCCAGGGCCTTGAACAGGTAGGGCGAGTTCTCCGGCGTCTTGCCCGCGAGCTTGAGGCGGGACAGGGCGAAGCGGTGCTGCGCGGGGTCCGCCAGGTTCAGGCGGATCCGCACGTCCGGCTTCGCGATGGAGTGCAGGTACTTCTGGTCGGAGAGGTAGGTGGTCCACTCGGCCCGGCTCAGCCGGCCCGGTTCACCCAGGCCCTGCTGGTTGCGGCCGTGGAACTCCGGCGTGGACTCCTGGGGGTTCGACGTGCAGCCGGACAGCAGGCTCAAGCCGGTGCCCGCGAGCACCAGATAACGACGCATGCGCATCATGTTGCATCCTCCTTGCTTCAGACGATGGGGTAGGGACGCGAGAGACGAGACGGCTTGAAGGTCACTGGCAGGCGTCGGCGTAGTCCGGGCAGCAGTCGCCGTACTGGACGCAGCTCTCTTCGCAGAAGCAGCCGTAGCCGGGGCCACCGCACAGGCCCCTGCAGCTGGCGACCGTGTTGCTGCAGGTGTAGTTGCCCTGGTTCAGGTCGCTGAAGAGGAAGGTGTTGGGGGAGCCGCGCGTGTCCGTGACGCACTCCAGGCTCGCGGAGCCCTTGACGTTGGCCTCCACCTGGGTGGTGCGGGCGTTGAGGTGGTCCGTCAGGTATTGCGCGGCGACGCCCGCGACGTGGGGACTGGCCATGGACGTGCCGTCGATGACGTTGGTGGCGGTGGTGCTCCCAATCCAGGCGCCGAGGATGGTGACGCCCGGCGCGAAGATGTCCACGCAATTGCCGAAGTTGGAGAACCACGCGCGCCGATCACTGTCGTCCGTGGCGGCCACGGTGATGGCCCCGGGCGTGCTCGCCGGAGAGCGGGTGCACGCGTCCGTGGACTCATTGCCCGCGGCGACGACGAAGGTCACGCCCGCGTTGATGGCGTTGGTGACGGCGGCGTTGACGGTGGGGGACATCCCGCCGCCCAGGCTCATGTTGGCGACGCAGGGGCCGTTCTGGGTGGCGCAGTTGGAGCGGACGAAGTCCACACCGGCGATGACGCCTTCCCACGTTCCGCCGCCGCCACAGTTCAGCACGCGGACGGGGTGGATGCGGGCCTTCTTGGCCATGCCGTACTGGGTGCCCGCGGCCGTGCTGCTCACATGCGTGCCGTGGCCGTGGCAGTCCTCCACGCCGCGCCCGTCGTTGATGGCGCTGAAGCCGTTGCCGATGCGGCCGGTGAACTCGGTGTGGGTCGAGTTGATGCCGGTGTCGACGACGTAGAGGTGCACGCCGAAGCCGGTGCGGCCGTGGTCGTTGTAGATGCCGTCGCGGCCCAGCCGCTGATCCACGCGGTCGGTGCCGTCCGCGGGGCTGGGGAAGGTGGTGTTGATGCTGACGGCCGCGTTCTCTTCGATATAGGCGACGGCCGGGTTGGCGCGGAGCCTGGCGAGCTCCGTGGCGTCCAGCTTCGCGGAGAACCCGGGCACGATGGAGTACTGGTGCATCAGCGCGTTGGCGCCGCCCGCCTGGACGACCTCCGCCACCGCGGTGTCGATGGCGGACGTGTTCACCTCCGACTCGAAGACCACGATGTACTCACCGGAGATGGCCAGGCCCGGAGGCGCCGCGTTCAGGGGCGCCACGCGGCTCATGAGCTTCGCCGGCGGCGGCGTGCCGACGTCCTGGGCGCCCGGGTCGCTGCATCCGCCCAGCGCCAGCGTGAGCATGCCCATCCAGGGCAGGAGTTGGCTTCTCATGGCGGTGGCGCGGCTGGGGCGTGTCTGGTTTGTCGACATGTGGCCTCCTGTGCTGCAGGTGTGGATGTGCCTCCGGCGTCGTGGCCGTGGGGGCCGAACGCGCTCGGGCGGAAGGTGGGTGATGGGTGATGGGTGCGGTGGGGCAGGGGCGGGTGCCGTGCTCCACCAGGGCGATGCTGTGTGCTGTCCGGCACAGACCGGGTGTTCGCGTCTTAAAGACGCGACCCGGAATCAAGCTATGCAATCTTTATCAGAATTCACGAGGAGTGAATTGTTATTGCGTGGCTGTGCGGCGCCGCATCGTGGAAAACCGCATCAGGCCTCCGTGAGGATGCGGCTGAGGCTCAAATCGAGCTGGCTCTCCACGGAGCGCAGGACGCTGGTGAAATCCTGGGAGGAGAGGTCCAGGCGTTCCTTCAACAGGCGCCGCGTCTCGTCATGGACGTCCTGCTGGGCGCTCTGGAGCCACCGGGACGCGGTGGATTGGTTGACGTTGAACAGGGCGCCAATCTTGGTGGTGGACAGCCGGTCCACGAAGTGGAGGCGCAGCAGGTACCGGGGCTTGCTGGACAGGGCGGCGAAGGCGTCCTCCATGGCCTGGCGGAACTCGCCCTCGTAGCGCCGCTGGATGGCCTCCGTCTCTGGGTCTCCCACGGAGGCGGGCAGCGACTCGAGGATGGCCTCGTCGCCCGTCGCGTCCTCCTCTCGCGCCGTGCGCAGCAGGCTGAGGGCGGTGCGCACGGACACGACGCGCAGCCAGTTGGCGAGCGGGCTGCGGCCGGAGTACTCCGAAATCCGAGGAGGCCTGTTGGTGCGCACCAACAGGTGTTCACGCACCTGTTGCCGGACGTCATCGAGCACGGACTCCGTCAGCTTCATGTGCCCCAGCGTCGCGGGGATGCTCGCGATGTAGCGCCGCTCGAACGCGGCCAGCGCCACGGGGATGCCCTCGGCACAGGCGCAGGCCAGGTAGAGGTCGCCGGGAGTGAGCTGAGCGAAGATCCCTGCGATGCCGGTTCGGACTGACGGACTGGGAGTGTGTGTTGCCAGGGAGGCAACGAAGGCGTCCTGGGAGAGGGGAATGTCCGGCCAGGGCCGACATCCCTCCGCCCAGACCTGTCGCAGCAGGCCCTCCAGGGCTTCGAGTTGCACTGCCTCTTCGACGTGCCAGCTCGCGCGCGACAGGAACGCTGGTGCGAGTTTCATGTTCCCCCCCTTCACACGACGACCTGATTATGCCTTGAGTTCTCGTTTTAAGGCTAGTCGTATGCTCATGGCCCTCTGGAACCACGAAACATCGCAATGGATCCGGAACATGAACGTTACATGCGAGGCTGCTGCTGGCTGTTTCGAGGGGGGGATGAGATTGCCGTCCAATTGCCTATGCGATGAGGACGTGGTTGCCCTGTTCGAGGGCCGGCTGCCGGTGACGGCGAACGTCCTGGCGCATCATCATGCGGCTCGTTGCACCGCGTGCCGGGCGCTGCTGGTGACGCTCGCGCATGGAGATGCCCTGCCGCCGGAGACCCAGCCGCTGGAGGGAGGAGGGCGCTGTTCGCGTCGACCTTGCGTGACAGGCGCCACCTGGACGCCGCCGGAGGTTCTGGACGGGTTCCGGTTGGAGCGGTTGTTGGGGCGGGGCGGCATGGGGGCCGTCTACCTGGCGCGGGA
>NZ_RAWF01000145.1:0-25990 GCF_003612075.1 Corallococcus sp. CA041A | reverse complement strand
GCATGGGGGCCGTCTACCTGGCGCGGGATGCGACGGGGGAGCGACGGGTGGCGCTGAAGGTGTGTGTCGCGCTCCAGCCGGATGCGGGAATGCTCGCGAGCTTCGCCACCGAGGCGCGCGCCATCGCACGGATCCAGCACCCGAACGTGGTGACCATGTATGGCGCGGGTGAGTTCGACGGGCGGCCGTACCTCGTCTACGAGTACGTGGACGGAAAGAGCCTGGCGGAGCTGCGGACGCCACTGCCATGGCAGCGGGTGCTCGACATCGCGGAGGGGCTCGCGTCAGGGCTGCGCGCCGCGCACCAGGGTGGGGTGCTGCACCGCGACCTCAAGCCCGGCAACGCCATCCTGAAACCTGACGGCACGGTGAAGCTGATCGATTTCGGGCTCGCGACGTTCGTGGGGCGCGGAGTCACGGCGCCTCGAGTGGTGCGGGAGGTGGTGGGGACGCCGCGCTACCTGGCGCCGGAGATCCGCATGGGCGAGTCCGCGACCCCGCGGAGTGACCTCCACGCGCTGGGGTTGCTGTTGTTCGAGCTGTGCACGGGCCGGTTGCCTCCGGCGCGGCGTGGCCCGGCGGCGCTGTTGACGGAGTGGCTCCCTGGAATCAATCCGGGCTTCGCCGCCGTCATCGCGTGCTGTCTCGCGGAGGACCCCTCGGAGCGATTCGCGCAGGCGGACGTGCTCTGCGCCGTGCTGGAGCACCTGCGACCGTGGTGGTCCTCAGTCCCGCCGTGCCCAGAGCACATCCCAGGTCCAATCCGGGAAGGTCTGCCCGGGGCGGGTGATCCGCACCCGCAGCTGGGAGGCGGCGACCTGGGCCTCCTGTCGTCGCGCCTCATCGAACAGCTGGGTGCGCAGGCCGGGCACGTCCACGTAGCTCGCGAACAGCATGCCTGACTCCCCCACGGGCTCGGGCGGGGAGAGGCCTGGCTCGGCGGGCTTGAGCCCCCATTCCACCAGGACGTCCGGATACACCTCGTCCAGGTCCATCAGCTCGACACGGACGCCCCGGGCCCCACAGGGACAATGGGTTCGGGCTTCATGGGGGCACGATCAGAGCATGGGGGAGAAGGGCTTCTTGAGGGTCAGCGTGAGGCCAATCTCCCGGCCATACGGGAGGCGGCCCGACAGGTCCCGTCCGTCCTGGAAGGGGACGTTGAAGCGGAGGCCCACGGAGCCGTAGACGAAGCCGAGGAAGGGCGCCACGTGGAGCGACGTCGTGGGCCGGTGGGCCGCCGTCCCCGTTTCGTGGGCCACGCCCGCCTCAAGCCCGAAGAGCAGGAAGGTGCCCTGGACGCCGCCACACAGCCGCGCATGGTCGCCGTCCATCCACTGCCCCTGTCCAAAGACGCCCACGGCGCCCGACCTGAAGGATCTCATGCTGTTGTTGTGCATCGCCACGTTGAGCGTGGACTCCAGGCCCACGCCCCAGGTGGTGTCCTCCTGGCGGCGGCTCACGCTCAGCAGCGGGCCCACCGTGTACCAGGGTTGCGGCGAGCCGTAGTCAGGCGACGCGGCTGGGACCATCAGGGCGAGCAGGGCAAGGGCGTTCATCGCGCCAGGATACGCGGGAGACCCGCCATCACCCCGGTTCCCCTCCAGACACTGTCCATGCAAGGGGATGCGTTACGCTCTTCCCCATGGCTCCCTCACCCTTCCATGCGGAGTTCCGCGTACTCATCGGCTCGGACTGGGTGCCGCTTCAGTCCCTGGAGGGGCTGGAGGCCGAAGCGGTGGACATGTACCTCCGTCGCCCGTCCGTGACCTGTTGCAGCTTCCAGGGCGGATTCTTCATCGACGTGGGCGGCCACCCCTTCAGCGATGACGGCTCGGTGGACGAGTTCTGGATGACCTGGAGCTGGTTCTTCGCGCTGAAGGCGCTGCTCGATGGCGCGGCGGAGGCGGGCGCCAACCCCTGGGAAGAGTCACACATGCGGCTCTGGCGCCAGGGGGACGTCTTGAGCATGGAGGACCGGAGCGCCTCGGAGAAACCCCTCTCGCCCCGGGTCGAAGTGGCGTTTCTTCCCTTCGCCCAATCCCTGGCGCGGCAGGGGCTTGCGTTCCTCGCGTGGGCGGAGCGGGTGCTCGCGGCGCTCGACGCGCGCGAGCCTCCGGTGCCTGATGCCCTGAAGGCGGAGTTCAGCCAGGCCTTGAAGCTTCCCCGCGACGTCCTGGAAGACGTCGCCTCCAGGGTGGGCGTGACGGCTACCGGGAGATGAGGATCACATCCTCATCCTGTTCCAGCCGGTACGTTCCGTCAGGCTGCTGGCAACGCTCGGCATGCGCACGGATTCGCGCATCGAGCCTTCCCGCCTCGTCCGGGTTCAGGACCGCCAGCTGCGCGGCCGTGTAACACCCCTCCAGCACGAGGAAGCGGCAGAGCGTGTACATCTCCTCGAAGGTCTGCGCGGCGAACCCGCTCATCGTCGGGATCGCCTCGTGGGGTAGGTGCTTCCGCTGCAACTCGGCGACGACCTCCTCGCTGAAATGCAGGGAGTCGGAGAACTCACGGCACATCGCATGGGTCGGCCCGCGGGCGGCGGCCATCACAATCAGACAACTGCCGCCGGGCCGCACGAAGCCGAGCAGTCTGTCAATGAAGCCGCCCCATTCAGACACAGGGACGTGATACAGGACGTGCGAGCAGACGACGAGGTCATATCTGTCATTGGAAGCGTACCGCTCCAGGGGGACAGGGATGACCGTCGCCTTCTCATGATGGAAGCCGGAGCTCTGCTCGGGGTGGGGTTCGAGCAGGGTGAGCGAGTCGAAGTGCGGCGCGAGCCGTTCCGCGACCTTGCCCGCCCCCGCTCCGACGTCCAGCAGGGTGGGGTGCTTGGAGAGACCTGGGAGCAGTCTCTCCGTGACGATCTGGTGGAGGTTCGTTGGATGCCTTGCGGACGCCGCGAGAATGCGGAACGCCGTGGCGTACTCCTGCGGTGACATCGTGATTGCCATGATTCTCCCCGGTGTCAGGACGACTGCCGGGGAGAGGCTACCATTCCGTCGCGCGGGGGGCTCGGAGACCCGTCTTGCTAAGACTTCTTCTGGGAACGAGCCCGGGTCGGCTCGGGTGCCTTCCCCGAGGCAGCCTTCGCAGCGCCACTGACGAATTCCGCCAGGTGCTTGCCGGTCAGCGTCGACTTCGCCGCCACCAGGTCGGCCGGGGTGCCTTCGAACACGATGCGTCCGCCGTCGTGGCCCGCGCCCGGCCCCAGGTCGATGATCCAGTCCGCGTGCGCCATCACCGCCTGGTTGTGCTCGATCACGATGACGGACTTCCCGGAGTCGACCAGCCGGTCCAACAGCCCGAGCAGCTGCTCGAGGTCGGCCAGATGCAGACCGGTGGTCGGCTCATCGAGCACGTAGACGCCGCCTTCGTCCCCCATGTGCGTCGCGAGCTTGAGCCGCTGCCGCTCGCCACCCGACAGCGTGGTGAGTGGCTGGCCGAGCCGGAGGTAGCTGAGGCCCACGTCGGCCATGCGCTGAAGAATGGCGGACGCGGCCGGCGTCTGCGCCTTGCCGGAGCCGAAGAAGGCGACCGCGTCCTTCACGGGCAGGTCGAGCACCTGGGCGATGTTGAGCCCTCCGAGCTTGTACTCCAGCACCGACGCCTGGAACCGCCGGCCTTCGCAGTCCTCGCAGACCGTGGTGACGCCGGCCATCATCGCCAGGTCGGTGTAGATGACACCGGCGCCATTGCAGGTCGGGCAGGCGCCTTCGGAGTTGGCGCTGAACAGGGCGGGCTTCACGCCGTTGGCCTTCGCGAACGCCTTGCGGATCGGCTCCAGCAGGTCGGTGTACGTCGCCGGGTTGCTCCGCCGCGAGCCGCGAATCGGAGCCTGGTCGATGGACACCACCCCGTCCCGGTTGCCCACCGAGCCGTGGATCAGCGAACTCTTGCCGGACCCCGCCACGCCGGTCACCACCACCAGCACGCCGAGCGGGATGTCGACGTCGACCTTCTTCAGGTTGTGTGTGCCGGCGCCGCGCACCTTCAGCACGCCAGACGGCTTGCGCACGGACGACTTCAGGGCGACCCGGTCGCTCAGGTGGCGCCCGGTGAGCGTGTCGCTCGCGCGCAGCGCCTCGACGGTGCCTTCGAAGACCACCTCGCCGCCAGCGGTGCCGGCTCCGGGGCCCAGGTCGACGACGTGGTCTGCGATCGCGATCATCTCCGGCTTGTGCTCGACCACGAGCACGGTGTTGCCCTTGTCGCGCAGCCGCAGCAGCAGTTCGTTCATCCGCTGGATGTCGTGCGGGTGCAGTCCGACCGTCGGCTCGTCGAAGACGTAGGTCACGTCCGTGAGCGAGGACCCGAGGTGGCGGATCATCTTGGTGCGCTGCGCCTCACCGCCCGACAGCGTGCCGGCGGGCCGGTCGAGGCTGAGGTAACCCAGGCCGATCTCCACGAACGATTCGAGCGTGTGCCGCAGCGACGCCAGCAGCGGGGCGACGGATGGCGAGTCCAGGCCGCGCACCCACTCGGCCAGGTCGCTGATCTGCATCGCGCAGGCGTCGGCGATGTTGATGCCCTTGATCTTGGAGGACCGGGCGGGCGCGCTGAGCCGGGTGCCCTTGCATTCGGGGCAGGAGGTGAACGTGACCGCGCGCTCCACGAACGCACGGATGTGCGGCTGCATGGCGTCCACGTCCTTGGACAGGAACGACTTCTGGATCCGCAGGATGAGCCCCTCGTAGGTGAGGTTCATCTTGTCGACCTTCACCTTGGTCTGTTCCTTGTAGAGGAAGTCGTGAAGCTCCTGCTTGGTGTACTTGCGGATCGGCTTGTCCGGGTCGATGAAGCCCGAGGCCCCGAAGATGCGCACGAGCCAGCCGTCCACGTTGTAGCCGGGGATGGTGAGGGCGCCCTCGTTGAGCGACTTGCTGTCGTCATACAGCTGGGTCAGGTCGATGTCGCTGACCTGCCCCATGCCCTCGCACTTCGGACACATGCCGCCGGTGACGTTGAAGACCTTCTTCTCGGTCTTGCTGCCCTCGCCCTTCTCGACGGTCATCTCGCCTGAGGCGCGGACCGACGGGACGTTGAAGGAGAACGCGTTGGACGAACCGATGTAAGGCTTGCCCAGGCGGCTGAACAGCACGCGCAGCATGGCGTTGGCGTCCGTCGCGGTGCCGACCGTCGAGCGGGAGTTCGCGCCCATGCGCTCCTGGTCGACGATGATGGCGGTCGTGAGTCCTTCCAGGACGTCGACCTCGGGGCGGCCCAGCGTGGGCATGAAGCCCTGGACGAACGCGCTGTAGGTTTCGTTGATCAACCGCTGGGACTCCGCGGCGATGGTGCCGAAGACGAGCGACGACTTGCCGGAGCCGGAGACGCCCGTGAAGACGGTGAGCCGCCGCTTGGGCAGCTCCACGCTGACGTCCTTCAGGTTGTTCTCGCGAGCGCCCTGGACGCGGATGAGGTCATGGCTGTCCGCGGGGCTCGAACGGCGCTGAGCGGCGGTCTTGTCGGAGGAGGTCATGGGTCCATTTTCTCCAGCAGTTGTTCGAGGCGGTCGACGTGCTCCGACCAGAACGCGCGGTAGTGCGCGATCCAGTCGATGAGCGGCTTCATTCCGCGTGGATCCACCCGGTAGTAGGTGCAACGCCCTTCACGCCGGCCCTTCACCAGGCCAGCGCTCTTCAAGGCAGCGAGGTGCTGGGAGACCGCGGGCTGCGAGATGTCGAATCGCGCCGTGAGGTCCTTCACCGCCGCTTCGCCACGCGTGAGTGACACGAGAATCGCCCGGCGGTTCGGGTCCGCCAGTGCCTGGAAGATCTTGTTCTCGGCCACGGCCACGCGCTGCATGCGCGACGCATAAGTTGAGGCTTTTGGATAGTCAAGCGCGGGCATACCCCTCCGGAGGGATTCAACGGAGAGGGTGCGGAGGCCTATTGGTTCCGCCATGCCAACGCGCTCCCTCGTCGTGGTTTCAATGTGTGTCTTCCTGTCTCTCGTCACTGCCTGTCTGGGGGATGAAGGGTCCCTGGGACCCCAGATGTCTCCGGAGTCCCTTGTCACCGTTTCCGACAGCCTCGTGGGCGCGGTTGTCTGCGAGCCCGGCAGGACCTTCTGCGACGGCGCGCACCTCTTCTCGTGCAGCCGCTCTGGCAGGGATGCGTTCAGCCTTGGTGCTTGTGCCGGAGGCTCGGACAGCAATCCGGTGGGCTGCTTCACGACGGATTGTCCCGGTGGCGCCACGGCTTGCTGCCGGCCCGCGAAGGCCACTTGTGACTGGTCGTTCACGAGCCCCGCCATCTCGGGTCAGACCTTTGGCTTCGATGAAAAAAGGGACAAGGAAAACTATTGCGTGGCGCCTTCGACCTGCGACCAGAACAGTTTCACCTTCTACATTGATCCGCCCAAGACGACGGGAAGCTGCCCCGAGATGATCGGCCGCTCCGTCCAGGTCATCATCGGCCGCCCGCTTCCGCTGGCTGGACAAGTCGTGACGCTGCCGGATTCGAGAGTCACCATTCATTCCGGTAGCGCTACGACCGCCTGCTCCGCATGGAGAGGGACGCTCATCGTCCATTCGGATGTTCCCAGTTGGCGGGTCAGCATCGATGCGACGTGCAGCAATCCAGCGTCGAGCGACATCCGCATCGTGGGAACCGCCAGCGGCGACGTCTGATTCAGCTATCTGTCCGCCACGGCCAGGACGAAGCGCGCGTAGCCCAACTCCGCCGCGTTCTTCATCAGCTCCACGTTCACCCACGCGACGATGTCCGCGAAGGGCCTGCCCTCCAGGGGCCACCGGGTGCGCGTCGACGCGTCTAGCTCGGAGTCGTCCAGCCCCATGACGGCGCTTCGCCACTGGTCGTGCAGGCGTGTGATCCATGCCTGCACGCCCTCGGCGGTTCCGGGCCAGTGCACGTCCTCGCGCTTCAGTGCGCCGGTACCAAACGAGTGGTCATGCACCATCGACCACCAGAACCCCATGTGCCAGGTCAGCCAGGCGATGGACGCGGGCCCGATGTCATAGCCCTCTGACTCCGGCCACTCCGCGCGCCAGACGCCGTCCGTGCCTTGCTCCACGTGCAGGCCCTTTCGTGCGGGCCGGAGCAGGCACTCCTGCGTGGTGAGCCCGTTGAGATGGTATTGGGTGAGCGCCCAGGCCGTGTCCAGCTGGGTCAGCAACACGCTTCGAAGGCTGCTGTTCTCCTGGGTTTCCATCCAGCGAGCCTTCCATGGCGGAGCACGTGCCTCAAGACCCAGCTGGACCCCACCGGCGGGTCATGGAGAAGCGGGCGGAAGGGGAGGTGGCCCGCGGAGTCCTTTATCCGATGGGAACTGGCGAAGGCGGACCCCCGATGAATCTCGCGGGCGTCAACAAGTAGTGAAGGCAAAGCGCGAAAAGGCCACCGAACAGCAGTAACGCCACGGCCAGCGCGGCTCGCCGTCTCATCGGCGAGTCTAGGCGCGAATGGAGGAGCACCGCGGGGCCAGTAACGCCGATCGCCAACCAGATGATGAGGCAGGCCAGTGAGGCCCCGAGCCAAACAGTCGCCAGCAATCCCAGCCGCTCGGAATCGGTCATCAGCGTGAAGCCCGACAGGACCCAGAGGCTCGTGAGCAGACTACCTACCGACAGGGCCGCTCCCAGTCGCCGGAGCCGCGTGAACCCATGGAGCCGTGCGAACGCCTCCAGTCCGAGGTCCAGTGTCGCTATGAGCAACAGGGGGGCCACCATCAAGGCGAAGGGTGGTGGAAACGCGAAGAGCGCATTGAAGGCGACGACATAAACCCAAGGCGCGGCGAGCAGGCCCGACAGCAGCGCATCGAGTCCGATCGCGCCCGGGTTCTTCCAACGTGCGGCGGTCATCGGCGTGTACCTCCAGGAGGAACGGGGACTCTGAACTCCCGCTCGAAGGTGTCGCTGTCTGGGGTCGAGGCGGGGTGGTCCGGTTCTACCTCGTTCCGGAGTATCCCAGGCGGAGCCGTATTCGCATGATGCCCGCGGAGGTAGTCTGTCCGGCATGCCGCTGAAGGTGATGACGCTCAACACCCTGATGGGAGGCGAGGAGCGGATGCCGCTGCTCCTGGCCCTCATCGCCCGTGAGCGCCCGGACGTGCTCGTGCTGCAGGAGTGCCTGGGTTGGGAGGACGGCGAGCGGCTCCGTCAGGTCGCCGCCGCGCTCAACCTCCCCGCCACCGACGCCCACGTGAGACTGGGCAGCGCGCGTCCCCGTCCCAGCGGCAGCCGCTACCACGTGGCCGTCGCGAGCCGCTTGCCCCTGCGCTCGGTTCGCGCCCACGCCAATGCCCATTTCATCGGCCACTGCCTCCTTGAGTGTGAACTGGAGACGGGCGCGGAGCCGCTGACCCTCTTCGCCGCCCACTTCGACTCCCACCATGAGTCCCTGCGCTTCGTGGAGGCGCGCTATCTGCGCTCCCTCATCGAGCCCGCGGCCTTTGGTGAGCGGGCCTTCATCCTGGCCGGGGACCTCAACTCCCTGTCCCGCGCGGATCCCTATCCGGTGGACCTGGCCGACCGCGTCCGCCGTGCGCGGGTGGACAAGTATGGCCACCCGCCACGCTTCGACGTCATTGACGACCTGGAGGGCTTCGGCTGGCTGGACACACTCCGACTCAAGCCGGCCGATTCCCAGTGGGTTACCGCCCGGCGCCAACGCGAGGGGGAGGTCATCGACTTCCGCACGGACTTCGTCTTCGCCTCGCCCACGTTGGCTTGGCGGCTGCTCGCGGCTCAAGTGGTGGACGTAGGCACGGCCTCCGACCACCACGCCGTGACAGCGCGCTTCAGCGACGCGTAAAGCGCCTCCTCGTGAACAAGAAGAGCAACCTCTGCTTCTCGGCCCAGCGTTCAGATGCAGAGATCGTTTGACGCGAGCGTCGAGGCTTGATCCTCTTCGAGGATGAGCGCTCACCCCATTGAGTTCGACCCACAGCTGGCCGCCCTCCTGCCCGCGCTGGAGGGGTATGTGCCCCGGCAGATGACGCTGGCGCAGCTGGAGCACTTCCGTGGCTTGAGCCGCGTGGCCCGGGAGGACCTGATTGGCGACGCGAAGGTCCACTGCGTCGATTACAGCATCCCCGGTTATCAGGGCGCAGAGATCACGGTCTCGGTCATTGCCCGGCAGGGCCACTCGGTTCCGGGGCCTGCCGTCTATTTCATCCATGGCGGCGGGATGGTGATGGGGACCCGCTTCGCGGGAGCGAAGCCGCTCGTGGACTGGGCGCTCCGTCATGACGCGGTCTGCGTGACGGTCGAGTACCGGCTGGCGCCCGAGCATCCGGCGCCGACCCTGGTGGAGGACTGTTACGCCGGGCTGCTCTGGATGGCTGCGAACGCCGACCGGCTGCGGTTTGATCCGAAGCAGTTGGTCATCTTCGGCGGGAGCGGCGGTGGCGGGCTCGCGGCCGGAACCACGCTCCTGGCCCGGGATCGGCACGGCCCGAAGCTGTTGGGTCAACTGCTGCAATGCCCGATGCTGGATGACCGCAACGAGACGGAATCCGCCCGTCGGTATGACGGCGTCGGAGTCTGGGACCGCACCAGCAATCTGACGGCCTGGCGCGCGGTGCTGGGCGAGCGCTGTGGGGGCCCGGACGTGTCTCCCTATTCAGCGCCCGCGCGCGCCACGGACCTGCGGGGGCTGCCGCCGACCTTCATCGACGTCGCGGCAGGGGAGACGTTCCGGGATGAAGCCGTCGCATATGCGCGCGGCATCCTTGATGCCGGCGGCGAGTGCGAACTGCACGTCTGGGGCGGAGCCTTCCATGGCTTCTACGACATCGCCCCCCAGTCTGACGTGGCGCGCGCCTGCATTTCGACGCGCGACGCGTGGCTGGGACGGATGTTCGCCCGCGGTGTTGCGAGCGGGGGCACACTGCCTGTCCCATGAGTGTGCATCCCTCTGCGCGCCTGCGCCCCGCCCGCCTCGACGAGATCGCGCGTGTGCGCGAAATCGAGCGCCTCTCCGCGCGCCGTTTCCTGGGCACGGACCTCGCGGCCCTGGTGGAGGATGAACCCACCGACTCGGCCACGCTCGCGGCCCGCATCGCCACGGGCGGGCTGACCGTCGCGGAAGGGGAGGATGGGCGTCCGGTCGCATTCCTGATGGCGCGACCCGTGGAGGGTTGCGGTTACATCGAGCAACTGGACGTTCTGCCGACCCATGCCGGACGGCGGTTGGGCGCCGCGCTGATTTCGGCCCTCGAGCCGGCATGGCCCGCCCTGTTGCTCTCCACCTTCCGCGACGTGCCGTGGAACGCGCCCTACTACGCGCGGCTGGGCTTCCGGGTCGTCGAGACCCTGACGCCGGCCCTGGAGGTCATCCGGGCCGAGCATCTTGCACGGGGGCTCGACGAGAGCCGGCGGGTGTTCATGCGCAAGGACAGGATGCCCTGATCACGGTTGTGCCACGCCCGTCTCGTACGCCTTGCGGACGGTCTGGGCACAGGCGCGTGACTTCTCGCCCTCCTCGTTGCCGAGCTGACGGCTGCGAGCCAGGACCATGTACCGGGTCCTGGCCGCGTTCACCCAGGGATAGAAGCCGAACGCCCCCGCCGATGAGTGGCCCGTCACGGTCCAGGAGCTGCCGACGGTCTCTCCTTCAATCCAGTGCCCGAGCCCGTAGTACGCCTCGCCCGCGGCGGACCACGGCGTGTAGGCCACGTTGGGTCCTCCGGACCAGGCGGGGACGGAGTCCACGGTCAGCTTGGAGGACAGCGCGTACTGGGTGTTGATCATCTTCAGCAGGAAGACGCGGTACTGCGCCGCGCTGCCGGAAAAACCTCCAGCCACGGCGACGTCGCTGTCGGACTCCGGGAAGGTGGTGCCCAGCAAGGGATTGAGCCAATCCATGACGCTCAGGAGGCCGGTGCCCTTGCGCGCGCCGATGTCATCCAGGGCCAGCTTCTGCATGTGCCCGCCGTTGTAGAAGAAGCGGCCGTTCTGGAGCGGGCGATAGGTGACGTCCTTGAAGGACGGTCCGTAGCACGCGGAGACGGTCGTCCCGGCGGCGTCACACAGGGTAGTGTTCTCGTCGATGTAGCCGCTGGTGAAGTTGAGCCGCTTCTTGTCGTCCGAGGTCAGGTTCGCGTAGCCCTTGGACTGCACGTAGGCCCCTGCGTACAACCACTTGCTCGCGGACGCGATGGGCATCACCGTCGTGGCCGTGACGCCGCTGCCCTTCGTGAGGCCGTAGAGCAGCCCGGACCCGTTGCCAATCTCCCAGTAGAAGTTCCCGAGCGGTTTGCAGCCCGCCGCGTTGTTGGCCGTATCCAGCGCGGCCTGCTCGTACACGGTGAGGGCCGCCTGGGACGTTCCCCAGGTCACGCCATCGCCGGAGTCGAACGTGTCCTCCGGGCTTCCACAGCCGGCGGTGCCCAGGGCCCACAGCGCGCACGCCCAGATGAACTGCGTCGTTCCGCTTCGCTTCATGGGGACTTCCTCCAGGAAAGCCCCCATGAACCCGGACCGCGCGCGGAAGTTGCGCGGGAAACGCGCTCAGAATCTGAAGTTCCACCCAGCCAGGTGCTGCAGGTCACGGGCGCCGCCGTTGGGGTGCGCTCTGGCACGGGCTGACCGTCTTGCGGCGCGCGGTAGGCGCTGGTGGTGGCGGGGTGGGCCAAGGGTGCGGCACGGGAAGAAGCCCCCGTTCTATCGTAGAGAGAGGCTGTCACGTCACGGCCAGAAGCGGACCAGTCCCGGCTCCGGCACCGTCTTCGCGAGCAGACAGCCATTGGGCTCACGGATGAAGCCAGACACGGAGTTCAGCCGGACGTCCAACCGGAGGATGCCGTTGGTGCCAAACCCCGGGTCCACCGGCCCGTGCCGGGTGAAGCGCACCACCGCCAGCCCTCCACCCCCCTCAATCTGTCCCACCGTGTAGGGCGTGCCTGCGTCATCGAAGAACAACTCATTGGCCGAGCCGATGGCGAGCTGGCGCGGCGGCATCGTGGTGCTTCCCGTGCCGAAGTAGATGCGCGTGCCGGTCTCGTCGTACCACTGCACGAGGAGGTCATAACCGGGGGCATACGTGTTGAGGAGTGAGACGAACCGGCCGTGCCCGTCCGTGGCGACGTTCCGATGGAGATTGGGGCTGCTTTCCACCGACCACCTGGCCTGCCCGGTCTTGCCGTCCATGCGGACGAACCCCAGTCCGTGGTTGCCCGGGCTGCCACTGTCGAAGAGCGAGACGGCGATGACCACGGTTCCGTCCTTCGTCTGGAGGGCCTCGCGTAGGTTGTTGAAGCGCTGTTCATAGGCCGGGAGCGCGTACGTTGCCCGCCCCTCCGTCCCGAACCCCGCGACAGGCCTGCCATCCGCTTCCCACCGTTGCACGGCGTAGACGTAGGGTCCGCTTTGGGTCAGGTCGTAGTCGTAGTACGTCAGGGCCACCGACACCCGGCCCGCCTCGTCCGCGAGGAGCTTCACCAGGGAGCGGGGCGCGGCATTGAACCGCGTCGAAACGACGCCCTCGTCCCCGAAGCTCGTATCGAGCATGCCCGTGGCGAGGTGGCGCGAGACGAGGAAGGTGCAGGGGGTCGCGTTGTCGCCGTCGTGGCAGTCGGCGGCGGTGCCCGCCACGAGGCTTCCTCCCGTAGGCAGGGCCTTGAACGCGAGCATGCGAGACACCGCCGGACGCGTGTGCGTCGCCGACCCGAGCATCCCGAACGTCAGGTCCGGGATGCCGTCCGCATGGTGGCGCTCGAGCACGAAGCCCTGGGCGCTCGGCCAGGAGGCGTTGGCGATGGGATAGGCCGTGAGCAGCTTGCCGTCCGGCGATACATCGAGGAACCGCGACCCATCCGCCCAGCCCAGGGGCACCACGGGGAAGGTGGGGTCCAGCGTGAAGGAGGGGCCCGCGACCAGCATCCGCAACGGACGCGAGGTGGACCGGCCCTCCGCGGTGGCCACCAGCGTGGCGTCAAGGCGGGTCCCCGGCCCGACGCGCCCGGACACACTCACGACCAGCGCCGCCGCGCTCGTGCCCTCCGACACATTCCGGTCGGCCACGAAGAACTCGGAGGGCAGGCCACGGATGGAAAGGGTGACGGGACCGGTGAAGCCCTCGTGCCGCTCGACGCCGACGCGCAAGACCGCGAAGTCGTCGCCGCGCACGAGCAGCTCGGACGGGGCGCTCAGGTCGACAGGCAGGGGCAGGGGCACGTCCGGGCCGGCATCCGGAGCGCCGGCATCCGCCGTGCCGGCATCCGTTACACCGCCATCCGCGGGGCCCGCGTCGGGGGATTCGACGATGCCCCCCGCATCGCAGGTGGCGCCGGCACACGAGGCGTCGGGCGTCGTCACGGTGGACGCATCCTGACCGCCCGCATCTGCCTGGGGTTCGACGGGGCCGGGCTTCTGGATGGGCTCCTCGTCACCACAAGCGGTGGTGAGCGGGAGGATGAGGGCGAGCGCGACGAAGAGGGCTCGCCGGCACTGGGGAGGACGGGAGGGCTGGGGCCGGTGGGTCATGGACGGGAGCAGGTACGGGTGTACCTGCCTATACGTCATGCCCACCGGTCCCTGGTCGGAGGCCCGGTCGATTCGGTCCGGCTACGGCTTCGGTGCGATGGAGACCTTCACGCCCTCGCTCCACACCTTGTGCTCGTCCGCGTAGTACAGGTACGCGCGGCTGGACGGGCCCGTGTAGGTGCCGGGCACCGCGGCCACCAGGGACAGCGGCACGTCGATGCGCTTGTTCGGCTCCATGCCACGCCAGTACAGGACGACGTCGCGCCCGAGCACCTCGTACGCATCCACCACCTGCCGCTTCACCAGCTCCTTGAGCTGGTCGTGGCGCACTTCCAGTCCGCCCGGCACGCCGAAGATGGCCACCGCCGTGGGCAGCTTCTGGCCCGTGCGGTTGGCCACCACCACCCGCGCCTCCGTGGGCTCACCCTCGGTGAGGGCCGTCTTCGCCAGCGCCACCTCCAGCGTCACGGCCGTGTCCTTGGAGCTGTCCGGCGTCAGCATGTTGTAGGTGACCTCCACCGAGTACGGCAGCTCCGCGCCTCCCTCCATCCGCAGCTCCACGCGGCGCTCGCCCGTGCCCAGCAGCGCGCTCACGTCGGGCAGCTTGAGGGCTTCCTGGGAGGAGCCGTCGAAGCGCACCGGCTCGCCCACCGGACGGCCATCCACGTAGACGCGCACCAGCCCCGGGGTGAGCTTGGACGCGCGCGCCTTGTCGTAGGCGATGATGGCGCGCAGCGCGAGCACCGTGCTCTGCGTCGCGCCGTAGCGGCCACCGTCGCTGGACTCCGCGAGGAACTTCATCGCGCGCTCCACGTTGCCCACGTAGGCGGGGTCGCGCATCCACGCCAGCGTCGCCAGCGCGGTGGTCTCGATGTTCAGCGTCTCGCCCATGCTGCCCACGATGGACTGCGTCGCGCCGTCCACCACGCCTTCCTTCCCCTGCGCGGAGGCGAGCCGGCCCATCAGCTTCCGGGCCTCGGCGGTGTCACCGGCGAGCGCCAGCACGTTGGCCGCCAGGGCCACCACGTAGCTGTTGGTGCTCTTCGCCGCCGCGGCCTTCACCGAGGCCACCTCGCGCGACAGCTCCTTCGCCTGCGAGGCCGGCTGGCCCGCGCTCTCCAGCAGCGTCCAGACGATGTATGCGTTCGACGTGTCCGGGTCCTCCACCCACACGTGCAGCGCGCGGCGCTTGCGATTGAAGCCGCCCTGGCCGTCCCGCTGCTGGAGCAGCCACTCGCGCGTGCGCTCCATCATCGCGGTGTCCACGTCGCGCACCTGGCGCATGTCCGTGAAGTGCAGCAGGCCGAACGCGGTCAGCGCCTCATGGCCGGGGTTCTGCCCGAACCACTCGTAGCCCTTCTCGGACGTCTCGTAGCCCACCAGCCGCTGGTAGCCGCGCTCCAGCTTCTCTTTCGCGCTCGCCACCAGCTCCGGGTTCACGCCGGTGTGCGTCTGGAAGTACTGCTGCGCCATCGTCATGGGGTACGTCGTGGAGCTGGTCTGCTCGAAGCAGCCGGAGGGCTCCTGGATGAGGCGGGCCAGCGACTCCGTCATGTTGGCCAGCGGGCCCGGGTACACGGCGATGGACGTCCGCACGGTGCCGGGCACCAGGCTCTTGGGCAGCACCACCTGATGCGCCGCCGGTGCCTTCGCGGACACCAGCCCGCCGTAGGACACGCGGCCCGGGAAGCCCCGGGGCTTGATGGACAGCGTGCGGGTGACGACGTCCGTGAACTCGCCCGCGCTCGCCGTGAGCTTCACGTCCACCGGCTTGGCTTCCTGGCCAATCTCCAGGGAGAAGAGCTGCCGGCCGCGCGCCTGCGAGGCCAGGTCCAGCGTGGGGCCGCCGGAGACCTTCACGTCTCCCTTCAGCTCCACCTTCACCCCCGCGCCCGAAAGCCGCGCCTCCGTCCCGTTCACCAGCGCCACCGGCAGCCGCACCACGTCTCCCGACGTCACCTCGAGCGGCAGCTTGGGCTCCGCGTAGAACGGCTGCACGGACTCCAGCTCCGCCACCGCCGAACCGAGCGCGCCGTCACCGCCCACCGCTCCCGCGAACGCCTTGAACGTCGTCACCGAGTCGCTCATCGCGAAGGACACCCGCGCCTCGCCGGTGCGGGCATCCGTGCGCACCCCGGCGTTCCAGTAGAGCGTCTCCGCGAAGTCGACCCGGTCTCCCGACTTGCGGTTGGGCCGCGCGGTGTGCGCGAACTCGCGGAGGTAGATCAGCTGCCCCTGGATGACCTGCTTGTCGTCGGCGTTGAAGTCCCGCTTCGCGCGAAGGCTCCTCCTGCGCTCCATTGGCGCCTCTTCCTCCTTCGCCGCCTGGAGCACGGGGGCCGGTGCCTCCACTTCCGCGGGCGCATCCGCCGGGGGCATGGGAGGCGGAGCCGCCGCGGCGACGGGGGCCATCTGGGGGACGGCCGCGCCCTCGGCCTCGCCGGCGAAGGCGACATCCTCGTCCACGACGTTCCGGTCCATCAGGGGCTCTTTCATTCGCGGCATGCCCCCCACGGCGGCGCCGCGTCCGGCCTTGGCGATGGCGGACGGCCGGGGCTTGCGGACGGGCTCCGGCGGCCAGCGCACCGCGAGCACGCGCATCGCCGCGTCACCATGCCGGGCGAGGAAGGCCTTCGTGTCGGTCAGCGCGAAGCGCCGCCAGCCCTGCGTCCCCAGCAGCAGGTCCACCGCCAGCTTGGACTTCGGATTCTTCGAGTCGAGGTAGAGCTGCGCGTCGGCCAGCTCCTTCACCTCCGGCTCCAGCAACACCATGACCGGGAGCTGAGGCGCCTGGTCGCGCTTCTCCTGGAGCTCCAGCACCGCGTCATCCGTCACGGTGAGCATCACCAGCGCGGAGACCGGCTGACCGCCGCGCGTCGTCCGGGCCGTGAGCTGCACGGGGCCACCGGGCACGTAGCGCGTGCGGTCCGCCTTCAGCTCCACCGACAGCTCCTTCGAGGGCTGGCGGAACACCAGCCGCTCCGCGAGGGGCCGCCCGTCGTGGTCCCACACCGTGGCGACGAGCACGCCGTCCGCCTCGCCGGGGTTCAACGTCACCGGCCCGCCCTTCACGTCGTCCAGCACCGCGGAGGCGACGCGCACCTCGCGCTGGCTCAGCGTCACCGTCGCGCGGCCGACGTTGGTCAGGCCCACGACGAGCTGCACCAGCTTGCCCGCGGGAACCACGTCGTCGCGCACGCGGATGACGGCGCCCCTCGGCTTCACTTCCGGCAGCGGGAAGCTCTTCCGGATGCCTGAAGGCGAGTCGATGCGCAGCGCGTACCGCACCCCCGCCTGCGGGGTCAGCTCGAAGCGGCCACGGCCCTCGTGCTCGGAGCTCACGCGGGCGACGACCTTGCCGCTCTCTACCTCCACGATCCGGCCCATCAGGTCCGCCGGCTTGCGCGCGGGCGTGCGCGCCTCGAAGTAGACGCGCGAGGCGAGCCCCGCCACCAGGTCGCCGCCCTCCGGGTACATGGCCAGGTCCAGCGTCTGGAGGAGGATGGGGATCGTCTTCGCGGCGGACTCCACCACGCCGCCGTCCTGGATGGTGAAGGCCAGCGTGCCCTCGCCGCGCTCCATGGCGGCGGGCAGCGGGAAGCTCACCGTGCAGCGCCCCTTCGCGTCCACCGTGCACGGCACCTGCGCCACGTTGGCGCCATCCACGAGCGCGTTGGCCGTCACCTTCGCGCCCGCGGGCACGCCGCCCTCCGCGCGCTTCACGTCCAGCGTGGCGGTGACGGTGTCGCCCGGCCCGTAGCCGTCCCGGAGGAACTCAATCTGGGACTTGAGCCGGGGGGCCCGGTAGGCGCGCACGTCGAACTTCCGCTCCGCGGGGGCCGCGCCCGTCCACGGATAGGTGACGCGCAGGGTGTACTCGCCGCCGGCCTGGCCAGCGGGGATGGGCCAGGCGTAGCCCCAGACGGAGTCCGCCGTGGAAGCCGTGCTGGTGGTGACGACGTCCCCCTTGGGCCCGCGCACCTCCACCTGCGCATGGAGTGAGCCCGCGTACGGCTTGCGGTTCAGGGCGTCCAGCACCAGGCCCCGCACCAGCACCTGCTCCCCGGGGCGGTAGAGCGGCTTGTCGGTGGTGACATGGGTCAGGTAGCGGTTTTCGCCCCCCAGGGAGCGTGAGGTCGCCCGGGCCGCGAGGACCTGGGGCGATAACGTCACGAAGACGGCTGCGACTCCCAGCGGCAGGAGCGCGCGCAGGGCAAACGGGACGAAGTGGGCCATGGCGGCATTCAACGGCCAGGCACGCCAGAAGTTCTAGCCCTCCCCCAGGAGGTCCTGGAGGACTCCGTGCCGCCGCTCCTGCGAGGCGCTGATGCGGCGGTGCAAGCGCACGGAGTTCGTGGCCTTGTCCCGGTTCCGCGGCGCTCAGCGAGGAGTGCCACGGAACCGAGACCCCTCCGGGTCCTTCAGCGGTCGTCGCCGTCTCGCCCCGCGGAGGCGTCTACCGTGGGACTGACCTCCTGGCGCCCGCCCGTCAGCAGCCAGGCGCGCTGACTGGGGGCGAAGCGAGGTGCGAGATAGCCATCGTTGATCTCGCGAGTCACCGCGAAGCGATTGAACGCCGTGGCGGGGATGAACAACCGCGAGTTGTCCGCGAAGCCATCCGAGGAGGAGTCGACGTCGCCCTCGGCGGCCGAGACGACGCCGTCACCATTCATGTCGACCCGCGCGACTTCCCGGGCATAGGCCTGGAAGAGGCGGCGGTTCAGGTTCTTCTCCCAGGGCATGAACGACGCCAGCCGGACATAGACATCCAGGAAGATTTCGTTGGCGAGCCCGCTCGGGATGAATCGCTGGCGGAACTCACGCTGGGAGTCGATTTCCGCGTCGAAGAGGTCCGGATCGCGGGGACGATACGGGCTGTCTCCATACTCTTGCGGAAAGTTCTTCACGCCCAGGGGCCCCGAGCCGGGGACGATTGACTTCAGCAAGCCAATCTCACCGTCCTCGAAGGCGTCAGGAGGCGCCCCAATCTTGTCGGGGAAGCCACCGGTGAACGGCAGCTCGTAGAGCGGGTGGACCCAGTTCGTGGTGTAGTTGAACTCCCAGTAGTTGTGGACATCCAGTTGCTGCAGGGCGTTGTACGCCCCCATGCTGAGCTGGATGGGAACGACGTTGCTCTGAATCCACGGGAAGCGATCGTTCTCGCTCGGGAACCGGACGCCCTTCCCATCCGTCGTGAAGAGATTCCCGGGGACGTTGTTGTGGTGGCCGATCTTCGCCAGCATCGCCGCATCGGCGGCGGTCATCGTGCCGAACTGGGCACGCCCGTCAGGACGCGGGGGCGCGACCGGCGGGACGACCAGGTCGTGGATCATCCAGCCTTCGTACCACCCGCTCTCGTTGTTGATGACGAAGAGCCCGGAGATGTCCGTGAAGACGTCGATGAAGGCACGGACGTTGTTCGGGTCGGTGGGAAGCCCGGGCTTCGGCTCGACGACGAGCCGTACCGACGCGATGGTAGGAAGACCGCAGTTGCCGCCCGTGGCCGTCAACATCGCGGTGTCATTGACGCCGGGAATGATGCTGACGAAGACGTTGCGCTCGAAGCCATTGGTATCCAGCAGGTAGTACTGGAAGAGTTGGCTCGGCGTGTCCGCCTCCGCATAGGCTTGCATGGGGAGGAAGGTGTGCGGCCGGCTTGCGAGCCGGAGGATCCGATCCTTCAGCGGCGTGGGCAGCGCGACGATGTCCCCACGTTTGGCCACAGTGGCGACATCCGCGTTGGCATTCGGGTTGGGATGGCACGGCGGCGGCGGTTGCTCCGCGTGAGCCTGAAGCGGAATCCATGGGGTGACCAGCGCGAGCCATGCGATGGCACCCATGGCGCGTCTGCGCACGTGCATGAATGGAGAGACAATGTGGGGAGCTTGCACTTCGATCCTCCTTCGGGCGGCGTGCCGACCGTGTACGGAAGAGGGCAGGGGACGCCTGCCTTGCTTCCTCGACTGCGCCGTGGATCTAGGCCCTGGCCCGCTGGACGTTCAGTGTCCGCACGTCCTTTCCGCGTGAGCAGAATGCGACGGCCAGGGGACCCGATCGTCTCAGGAGCGCAGGCTCCTCCCTCTCACTTCTCGCGCGCTCAGGGCTCGTTGAAGATGAGCAGCCCGCGCGAGGTGTCCACCGCGTAGACAAACCCGTCGCCCGGGACGCGCATCCCCATGACGCCCTCGTAGACGACGCCCAGCCGCTTCGGGTCGGTCTCACGGTAGGCGTTGAACCAGGCAATCTCCTTGGGGAGCGTGGGGTTGGCCACGTCGAACACGCGCACGCCTTCCTGGTACCAGGCGACGTACAGCTTCGTGCCCTTCAGGATCATGTTGTGGATGGAGGTGGTGGGACGCAGCCGGTGCTCGCCGATGAGCTGGATGTTCGCCGGGTCGGTGACATCCAGCACGCGAAGGTGCGCGCCCTCCTGCTCACTGCCCTCGAACGCGATGGTGCGGCCCGCGAAGGTCCCCACCGCGCTGGCATGGCTGTACTGCCGGTTGTAGTGGTACTTGCCCAGCTCCTTGACCTGCATCGGGTCGCTCGGGTCGGTGACCAGGAAGCCGATGTCCGTGTGGTTGATGTAGAGGCGGCCCTCGTAGGCGAAGGAGTCGTGCGGATAGCTGGTGACGAACTCCTCGGACGAGAAGACGACGCGGTTGAGCAGGACGGGGTCTCGCGGGGACGTGATGTCGAAGATGATCGTCTGCGCGGGCCGCAGCGCCATGGCGTAGAGCCGGTTGCCATCCACGAACAGGGTGTGGACATTCGGGGGCGCGCCGCTGGGCACGCTGCGGAGGTAGGTCGGATCCCCCGGGTTTGAAATGTCATACAGGATGACGCCGGAAGCCTTGGTGGCGACGTAGAGGACGTCGTCCTTGGCCCACGCGGCGTTCCAGTACCCGTCGCCCGGCAGGGAGATGACCTTCTTCAACACGGGGTGGTTGCGGTCGCTGACGTCGAAGACCGTCAGGCCTCCCGAGGGCATGTCCGGCTTGAGCTGGATGGACACCACGTAGGCATGGTTCTTCGTGACGTAGACATCCACCGGATGGCCAATCCCGACGACGGACTCGGAGACGAGGTTCAGGCCCCCGGAGGACTCTGCCTCACCGCGGCTCAAGACCAGGCGGTCCGCGTCGAACGTCCCCTTCTCCGTGAGCACGCCGTTGGTGCAGACCGCATAGCAGCCGGTGATGTGGTGGGGCTGGGGCACGTCACAGCCCGCCAGCGCGGTCTTGATGGCCACGCCCCGGGTCGTGGTGAAGACGCTCGTGAGGAGCATGCCCTGGTCATCGAACTGCTGCCGGGTGAAGCGATCGAAGTTCGAGGTTCCCGTGCCGCCCCCTTCCGGGAGCAGGAGGCCAGCTCCGCCCCAAGGGTACTCGCCGGTGTCCGGTCGCAGCTCGGTCTGGTAGATGCCGTGCCGTGACGCCGTGCGGAGCGCGCTCGGGTTGCATTGCGACAGGTTGAAGAGGGCCGGGGTGTCGCAGTCGATCTCGGTTCCCAGTGGCGGGGTGAACTCGCAAGGAGCGAAGACACCGCGGTCAATCCAATCGCTCTTCTCTTCGATGGGGGTGGAGGTGCCATCCCAGGCCACGACAGGGGGCGTGCCGGCATCCGGTGTCCCCCGGGTTTCAGCGCAGGCCGTCAGCACCAGGGAGCAGGCAAGCAGCCGCACCCCCAGACCACGAGGAAGAAAGGTCATCGATGGGCTCCCTTGCAGCGTTGTTCTCTGAATGGATAGGAGCCCCGCGCCGCCGCCGTGATGCATTCCGGTTCCAGGATTGTGTCCTGGCGAGGTGTCACCCGGGGGAGTATGAGCAATGCCATGAGCAACGAGCAGACGCCCGCCGAACCCGAAGTGATGGAGCCCACGTTCTGGCGGAAGAACGGCTGGACGGCCAAGGTCATCAAGAACGAGGACGACGACGGCTGGGCCGTGGAGATCCGCAAGCAGGGGATCCCCGAGCCCGTACTCATCAGCCCGTGGGTGATGGGCCGCGACAAGAAGAATCCCAAGCCCTTTGATGCGCCGGCGTTCGCGACCTTCGTGAAGACGGCCTCGGAGGTCCTGGATCGCTCCGCGCGACAGCACGATCAGGCCATGACCAAGAAGCTCTCCATCGCCTGGGAGGGCCTCTGGTACGAGGTCCGGCTCGAGATGGTGGCCGATGAGTATGACCCCCACGCGCTGCTGTCAGCCATCGACGACGCTGGCGCGACCGTCGCGAAGCATCGCGTGCCGGTGAACTTCAAGTTCACCCGGGACGTAGCAAACGCGTGGGTGCGCGGCGGCTTCAGCGAGCCCTGAGAACGCAATCCGGACGCAGGATGGCTTCGAGCTCGCCATCCTGCGTCCAGACTTGACCGACAGGGTTTCATCGTCACCCTGAGCTACGAGACTGGATGGGTTGGGGTTGCCTTTCCAGTGTCTCCATCATGTTTTGATCTTCTTGCAATGTCTGGGTTGCTGCCTCAGGCTGGAAGTCCACGAACACCCGATGTCCTGGTTTCGAGGGGGGTGTTGCAGAGGGGGAGTCTTCCATGCCGATGCGTCTCAACGTTGCTGCGCGGAACCTGTTTGACCTGGCCATTCCTGGCGGTGCCAGCCATGACCATCCGTCGTTCACGGTGGATCAAGCCCTCTCACGGCTGGACCAGATGGGGATCTTTCGAAACAACGTCCGCTACTACGATGCCGATCGGCAAGCCCACGCCGAGGTGGAGATCGTGGGGGGAAAGATCGTCCGCGCCAGGGATCGCCACATCTGGAGCAGTACCCGGGAATTCCTCAATTACAATGGGCTTTTCGCGGTTGGAATGGACGGCCGGGTCCTTGTCACGCAGGACGAAGGGGCGAGGGGCGTGGGCGCGGCCACGAGGAAGAAGCACAGCAGCATGCTGGCAGGAGGCCAGGCGATGGCTGTCGGTTGCTTCTCGACGAACGCCCAGGGATTCTTGACCTCCGTCGACAACAACTCCGGGCATTATGTGCCCAGTGCTCAATCACTGAACTGGTTCCTTGCGCAGTTGATCCAGCAAGGCCTCAACCAGATGAACCTGGCTGGGGTCCGTTACGTGTATTCGACCCAGTACGGTCCACAGAGTGTGGTGGTCAACCTGATCCGGTGGAATGCCCTTCAAACAGCGATGAGGTTCAATCAGCCGGCTCAGGTACTTACAGGCAATGGGCCGTTGAGTTTCAACCGGGTGGTAGGGCAGCGTGTGGTCGCCCCTCAAGGTGCGGCGCCCAGGCCGGGCAGGATTGTTAACTGCTGTTTCTCATGTTGCAAAATCGACCTGGAGGGGGAGTGACCGCGGTGGGGTCCCTTCAATTTCGTGCGGCGCCCCGGTGCAGGCTGCTGGAGGACGCGCAGCAGGCCGGCATCCGTCCGCGTGATGTCCGCCGGAGGGAAGCGCGCGTTCCCGCCTCCCCGGGCGAAGACCCGGATGTTCCGCGGGATGTCGCGGGGCTCGGGGTGCTATTGCAGTTGTATTGCGCTTTTGACGGGCAGGCTGGGATATAGCATCGGCCTGTGAACAAGCACTCCAGCACGAAGGTATTCGTCATCATCAGTGCCACGGTCGCCCTTGGCATTGGCGTGGGCGTGGTGAGCATCGGCCTCAAGGAGGGGGGCTTCCTGACGACCTCGGACGTGGGCGGACTCCCTGAGCTGGCCCAGGTCCAGGAGCAGCTCCGGCCGCTCGAGGCCTGTTCGCTCTCCTACCGACTGCGTGACAAACGAGGCCATCGCAAGCACCCGGACTCGGTCTTCATCCAGCCGTGCACGCGGGGTGAGTACATCAGCGTCGTCATCGACGTCCCGACGACCTGGGCATCCAGGGGAGTCGGCTTCGAGATGACCCGTGGCTCCATGACGGAGCCATGGGAGATCCTGGTCGAGAAGAAGGAGGTTCCCTTCCCCGACCTCAAGGAGGCCCTCGAGCACTTCGCCCCCCTCATCGTCGCGAGCTACCCCGAGAGGCTTCGTGAGCGACGCGGGGGCGCGAGTGAGATGGAACGCCAGCTGAACGAGCAGCGGCGCATGGAGCAGGAGCGCAAGGAGCGCGCGAAGGACTCGTATCCGCAGTGATGCTCGGTGTGCACGGGTGACTCCGGTGGTGTCGGCCCACGGATCGAAAGATTCGCCGATGCCATCCGAAGCCGCGCTCTTCCGGGGGCGGCGCGGGCTGACTACCGTCGGTTGCATGGACAACGTGGCGACGATGACGGAGAGGCTGCTGGCGGACGCGGGACTCCGGGCGGGAATGCGGGTGCTCGATGTCGGCTGTGGAAGGGGCGACGTGACCTTCATGGCCGCGAGCCAGGTGGGCGCGCAGGGACAGGTCGTGGGCGTGGACCGCGATGCCGGGGCGATTGAACAGGCCCGCGTGAGGGCTCGGGAGCAGGGCCTGTCGAACGTCTCGTTCGTGGAGGGAGACCTCCATGCGCTTCCGCGGGAGCAGGGCCTGTTCGACGCGGTCGTGGGACGGCGGGTGCTCATGTACCAGGCGGACGCCGTCGACGCCGTGCGGAGTCTCGCGAGGGCCGTGAAGCCCGGGGGGCTGGTGGTCTTCCAGGAGCACGACTCGACGGTGGGCCCGGTGAGCCTCAGGCCCTTGCCGCTTCACGCGCAGGTGCGTGAGTGGATCTGGCGCACGGTGGAGCGCGAAGGCGCGAACGTCCACATGGGCTTCGACCTGGCGTCGGTCTTCACGCAGGCGGGACTCACGGTCGAACAGGTCCGGGCGGTGGCCGTCGTGCAGACGCCGACCCAGGCGCATCCCACGGGCGCCATCGTCCGCGCGATGATTCCCCGAATCGTGAAGCACGGAGTCGCGACGGAGGCGGAGCTCGATGTGGACACGCTCGAGCAGCGGCTCACGGAGGAGCGCGTGAAGGCGGGTGCGACCTACATCGGGGAGCTGGCCTTCGGAGCCTGGGCGAGAGTGCCCGGGTAGCCTGGGGTCCCTGGAAGTCCACTGCGTCTGTATGCTCGGGGGATGTCCCTGTCATTCCTGGTGTTGGTGCTGATCGCAGTGGTCATGGGAGCCCTGATCGGCTTCTGGTTGCGCTCCTCCCATCGTGAGCAGCCAGCGGAGCCGCCCAGCCCTCTGTCTCCGGCGGAGGGGCAGAGGAACCTCGCGGAGTTGATCGAGTCCGGGCAGATGATCAACGCCATCAAGCTCTACCGGCAGCTTCATGGCTGCGGCCTGAAAGAAGCGAAGGACGCAGTGGAGGCGATGCGCGATGGCCGGGCGCGCATGGAGTCCCTGGAACCCAGTGGGTTGTCCGGCCCGGAAGTGAATGACGCCATCGAGCGCGCCGTTCGAAGCAACAACCTCATCCAGGCCATCAAGCTCTACCGCGACCAGCACGGCGTGGGCCTGAAGGAAGCCAAGGACGCGGTGGAAGCGATGCGAGCCGACCTGCTCCGGCGGGGATGATTTGTCCATTCTCGCCTATACTTCGGCGCCGCATCCGTCGCCCCCATCCTGATGGAGGTTCGATGCCGTTCACGCCCGTTCCCGCGACCTATCCCATCCAATACACCTGGACCAACGGTCCAACCGCCGCGCTCAACAACCGCCTCACGGCGGTCCGCGGCGTCGCCACGGGAGGGGGTGGTGAGCGACGCAGGTTGCAGGAGCCGAGAGTCAGGCGATGCGCAACGCGGAGGTGGGCCGCGCCCTCTTTCAAGGTCAGACCGCGGGCAACATGGGCTCCGTCCAGCTTGGAACGACGGAGAGGCTGTCGGATCAGATTGTCAGCGACCTGGCCTGGAGGGAGGCCACCACGGCACGTGGGGCACTGCCGGGGGTGGCATTGGCTCATCCCGCGGCGGCTCCGAAGCCCAGTCCCCACGCAGCCCATTTCCGGTGCCCGGTCTGTGGCGACACGCAGGCAATGAAAGCCAGGTACCGGCTCCACCGGATTTTCAGCCGGCATTGAGCCGGTGTGCGGGCGGTCCGGGCTTCACGCGCGAACGGCTTCACCGTCTTCTTCGTGGGAGGAATCTCCCACATCCAAGGAGCGATGACCGTGAGCGGCGACGACAAGCAAAAGCAGTATCCCTTCTTCTGGGGCATCTACTACGGCCTCGCGAGCAAGCCTCCCCAGCTGTTCGTCGGTGGGCTTCGCACGCTCGGGCAACTGGGCCTGCAGGGTCCGCAGCAACAGCAGGTGATCCAGTACCACAACCTGCTCACGGCCCGGGCGATCCGGGCGGGGCTCCGGTACGCCGCAGGGCTGAAGGTCGATCCGGCGACCGTCGCGACCCTCTGGAAAGCACTGCCTCCCGAGGCTCAGCAGAACACCCTCGACTGGGGACAGCAGCAGGTGGGGCAGTTCATCGGCGGCTCGGCGTTCAGCTGGGTCCTCGGCAAGGGGCTCGTGAAGTACCTGCCCAAGAAGATCGTCACCCCCGCGCTGTTCTTCCTCAGCTGCCAGGGCGCGATGGGGCTCTTCTGGAAGGATGGCTGGGACAAGGGGCCTCCGCCGCCTCCTCCCGGGGTGGGTGGGGG
>NZ_RAWF01000144.1:0-26101 GCF_003612075.1 Corallococcus sp. CA041A | reverse complement strand
GGCCCCCGCCGCCGCGCCGCAGCCCGCCGCTCCCAAGGATGCCGGCACGGCCGCCATGCCCCCCGCCGCGAAGCAGGGCGACGCGAGCGTCGCCGCCGGCGCCCCCAAGGCCGCTCCGAAGCCGATGGCGCCCGAGGTGAAGACGCTCGTGGACCGGATGCAGGCCTTCTACGAGAAGACGGGCGACTTCAAGGCGGGCTTCAAGCAGGACTACAAGTACAAGGCCTTCCGCCGCACGCAGACGTCCACGGGCACGGTGACCTACAAGAAGCCGGGCCTGATGCGCTGGGAGTACGAGAACCCGTCCAAGCGGACGTTCGTGCTCGCGGGCAACAAGGTCTACATGCACGACCCGGAAGCGCAGACGCTGTCGGTGGCGGCCATGGACACCAGCCAGCTGTCCGCGTCGGTGACGTTCCTCTTCGGCCAGGGGAAGCTGGCGGACGAGTTCGCCATCACCAAGGGCGACTGCAAGGACTGCAAGGGCACGCTGCTGGTGCTGGATCCGCTGAAGAACGAGCCGCGCTTCCGCCAGGTGCGCCTGGAGGTGGACCCCTCGACGGCGCAGGTGCTCAAGAGCACGGTGGTGGATCCAGACGGCAGTGAGAACACCATCGCCTTCCTGGACCTGAAGACGAACGTGGGCATCTCCTCGGACAGCTTCAAGCTGAACCCGCCCGAGGGCACCCGCGTGGACGACTTCACCAAGAAGGCGCAGTAGGACGGCCCGCCCTCCATGCGCGGCGTGCTGCTGGCGGGATGCGTGCTGCTGGGCGCGGGGTGTCACTCCACCGCGCCCGCGGGCCCTTTACGTCCCACGAGCCTCGCGGGGCAGACGCTGCCCCTCCTGTCGTCGCCCGCGCTGCGGCTGACGGTGGCGGGGCGGTTGGGGAACCGGGCCGTGCCGGTGGTGCTGGACGTCACGCGGCCGCTGTCGCTCGTGTCCTCCAGCTGCTTCGACGGCGCGCCGCCCGCGGCCGCGGGGACCGCTCGCGTGCCGGAGTCCTCCGGAGGTCATCGCTCCTGGCCGGAGGTTCCGGCGCCGCCGTTGACGGTGGGCCCGGTGTCGCCGCCCCTGCGCACGTTGCTGCTCTCCGGTGAGACGGGCTGCTCGGTGACGCTGGGGCAGGACGTGCTGTTTCCGTATGCCCTCACGGTGGATCCGCTGCGCCGCGAGGTGACCTTCACCGCTTCACGTCCCCGGGAGGCCTACGACGCGGAGCTGCGCGGGACGGACGCCGTGCGCGAGTCGCACGTGGTGGAGTTGAGCCGCGAGCCGCTGGGCGACTGGCCGCTCCTGGCCGTGCAGGTGACGCAGGGCGGGGCGAGCATCACCGGCCCCTTCGTGCTGGGCACGCGTGAACCCTTCTCCCGCCTGGCGGTGGACCCCTCCCTGGGGCAGGGGCTTCAGCCGCTGGAGACGGCCGCGGGCCTGCCGCCGCGCACCTTCGTGGTGGACGCGGTGGAGGTGGCCGACGGCCTGGGCGTGAAGCCCCTGGTGATGGAGGCCGCTGGGCGCTGGCCGTCGCGGAGCAGCCTGGGCCGGCTGGGGCCGGACGTGTGGGGCCGCTTCACCACCACCGTGGACGCGCAGGGTGGGGCGCTGGTGCTGCGCAGGCCCCACGTGCGCACGCCCGAGGGCGGAGGCCGGCAGCAGTGCGCGGGCGAGGGCGGCGCGTTCAGCGAGGAGGGCTGCTACGGCATCTTCGTTCGCGCGGAGCCCGACGGCGCGGTGGCCCTCTCCGGCGAGGTGTTCCGGGACGTGCCGGAGGGCGTGCGCCTGTACGTGGAGCCTCGGGGCGTGGAGGGTCAGCGTCTGGAGACGGGCTGCCAGGTGGGCCTGAGCTTCCCGACCACCACCCGTGGCTCCAACACGCAGCACCGGTTGCCGTGGGCGTCGCTGGAGAAGACCCTGCCCGCGTGCCACGCCGCGCTCCAGGGCGCGAAGAGCTACGTGGTGTCGCTGGTGGAGGAAGGGCGTCAGCCCGAGTGCCCCACGACGTGCGCCTTCGTCACCGAGTCCGCGTCGCGGCGCACCGTGTGCGAGTGCCAGCCCACGCCACTGGGCGAGGGCGTGGCGGTGCCGACGAAGGGCTCGGGTCCGCAGCCGCCGCCTGTCGAGGAGCGCGAGCTGGAGCCCGAGGATCCGAAGTAGGGCCCACGAACGGTTCGAATTCGCGGCCCCCGCCCGCCGGCGAGTGCGCTGGAGCCCGAGGCTGCGCCGGTGGTCCCGCGAGCGCCGCTCATCGCGGTGCTGGCTCCGATGCCGGGTGCATCGGCCCGGAGCGCTGGCCGGTCACCGGCGCATCGGTCCCACGAACGGCTCGGGCCCGCGACCGCCTCCGGTGGGGAGGACGGGGCGGGCCCGGGGCACGGCCTTCGCGGTGACGGGCTACTCCGGCCGCGGCTCCGGCGGACGCGCCAGCGCCTTCAGCGGCACGGGCGCGGGATGGGCCTCGCGCGGGGTGTGCTCGCGCTGCTTCGGATCCGGGCGCTCCACCACGCGGGCGATGAGGTCGTAGTCGTGCGCCTCCGTCACCTCCACGGTGACGAACTCGCCCGGGTACGCCAGACCGTCGTTGATGTAGACCTGCCCGTCGATTTCCGGCGCCTGGCCCTCGTGACGGCCCACCAGCAGGTGCTCGGACTCCTCGCTGGGGCCCTCCACCAGCACGGTGAGCTTCTGGCCCACGAGCTTCTTGTTCTGCTCGCGGTTGATGCGCTTCTGGATGGCCATCACCTCGCGCCAGCGGCGCTCGATGGTCTTCGCCGGGACCTTGTTCGGCAGGTCGAACGCGGCGGTGTTCTCCTCGTCCGAGTACTGGAACACGCCCAGGCGCTGGAAGCGCTGCTCCTTCACGAACTCCTTCAGGAGCTCGAAGTCCTCCTCCGTCTCACCCGGCAGGCCGACGATGAGCGAGGTGCGCATCACCAGGTTCGGCACGCGCTCGCGCAGCTTGCCCAGCAGCTTCTTGAGGAACTCCGAGTTGCGGCCGCGCTTCATGGACAGGAGCAGCTTGTCGCTGGCGTGCTGCACCGGCATGTCCAGGTACTTGGCGATCTTCGGCTCGGTGGCGATGACGTCGATGAGCTCGTCCGGGAACACGCGCGGGTAGGCGTAGTGCAGGCGGATCCACTTCACGTCCACCTTCACCAGCTCCTTGAGCAGCTCGTGGAGCTTCGGCTTGCCGGGCAGGTCATGCCCGTACGCCGTCAGGTCCTGCGCGACCAGGTTCAGCTCCTGCACGCCGCTGTCCACCAGGTTCCGCGCCTCCGCCACGATGTCCTGCACCGTGCGCGAGCGCTGGCCGCCGCGCAGCGTGGGGATGATGCAGAACGCGCAGGCGTTGTCGCACCCTTCCGAAATCTTCAGGTACGCCGTGTACTTCGGCATCGAGTTGATGCGCGGCGTCTCCGCGTTGTGGATGTAGTCCGGATCCGGAATCACCTGGCGCGGCGTGGCCTCCGCCGCCAGCAGGTCGCCAATCTGGGCGTACGCGCTGGTGCCCAGGAAGTGGTCCACCTCCGGCATCTCCTGCGACAGCTCCTGGCCGTAGCGCTGGGACAGGCAGCCGGTGACGACGAGCGTCTTGCACGAGCCCGACTTCTTCAGCTCCGCCATCTCCAGGATGGAGTCCACCGACTCCTGCTTCGCCGGCCCGATGAAGGCGCACGTGTTGACCACGATGACCTCGGCCTCCGAGGCCTCCTGCACGAGCGAATAGCCGCGCGTGCGCAGCGTGCCCAGCATCACCTCGGAGTCCACCCGGTTCTTCGGGCAGCCGAGGGTCATCATGTACAGGCTCTTGGTCTCTTCCACGCGCGTCTACCGCTTTCCCAGTTGCGTCCGCTCGAAGTGGTCCGCACTCCAAACGAAGTTGATGATGGCGCCGTTCGAGTAACCGATGTTCAGCGCCCCGTCTTCTTCCAGCTCCACCGAAGTGGCGCGACCCAGCGCACAGGTGGCGGCCGGCCAGTCGAGCACTCGCTGGGCTGTCTTCCCCGACACCACATAGAGCCCCATCCGGAGCTCGTCGTCGGAGTCGCATTGACCCTCGACGGCATAGGGATTCTTCCCAGTGAGCACGGTAACGACCGGTCGTCCGTCCGGCAGGCTTAATGCTTCCGGCAGGTTCACGCCCATCTTCGAGGCGTCCACGGCCGTGGGGGCCACCAGCGCGCGCAGCGAGGCGGGGGTGAGGGCCTGTTCGCCCTGGGCCCAGTCCGGGTAGCTGAACAGGCTCCAGCCCAGCCAGCCGGTGGGCGCCGCCTCCAGCGCGGTGACGCTGGCGGGGGGCTTCAGCTTGAGGTTCTTGCGCGCCTCGTCCGGCAGGCGCAGCGCTTCACCCTCCGGCATGGTGCCGCCCTTGCAGTTGGACACCGGCACCACCTTGGCGCCCACCTGGTCCTGGTCCTCGTAGGTGATGCAGAGGTCCATGACGAGCGGATCCACGGCGGGGAAGCGGGGCAGGGCGCGCACGGGAATCATCGCCACCACCGACAGGGTGTCGCCCTGGCGGTGCACGGCGGCGTTCACCAGGCTTTGCGCGAACCTGGGCGTGCCGCTGTCCGCCCCGGAGGTGCGCTGACCATCGAAGGCGAAGCGGTAGGTGTAGCCCGTGGCGGTGGTCCCCGAGTCCGGGAAGTAGAGCGTGAGGGTGATGATGTCACCCGCGAGCAGCTGGTTGTCCGTGGCCTCCACGCCCACGAAGAGCGTGTCCTTGCGCCAGCCCACCCGGGCGGAGAAGTTGGCGGTGGCGCCCTCGGTGGACAGCGGCTTGAGGACCAGCGGCGAGCCGAAGTCCTTGAGCCCCTTCTCCGGCCGGGGTGCCTTCTTGAGCACGGGCACCGGCTTGCTGGGCCGGGGCGCCCCGTCCTGCGCGAGCGAGGCGGTGGCGAAGAGCAGGCAGAGCGGCAGGGAGGCCAGACGGGCGGCGTGCATGGCGAAGGGGCGCCTCTAGTCGCGGAAGTTGGTGAACTGCATGTCCAGGCTGAGGCGGTCCTGCTCCTTGCGGAACAGCGCCATGGCCTCTTGCAGGTCGTCCCGGTTCTTGCCCGTGACACGGAGCTGATCCGCCTGGATGGAGCCCTGCACCTTGATCTTCGACTCCTTGAGGACCTTGATGAGCTCCTTGGACTTCTCCACCGGGATGCCCTGCTGGAGCTTGATGGGCTGCTTGACGTTGGACAGGCCCGTCTTCTCGATGTCGCCGAACTCCAGCACGCGCAGGCTGATGCCGCGCTTGGCCAGCTTGCCGAGCAGGACCTCCTTGGCGGCCTGGAGCTTCTCCTCGCTGTTGGTCTTCAGCGTGAGCGAGGAATGGTCCGGAGCGATGTCGATTTCGGCCTTCACGCCCTGGAAGTCGTAGCGGGTGCTGAGCTCCTTCCGGGTCTGATTGACCGCGTTGTCGAGCTCAGCCAGATCGATTTTGGAGATGACGTCAAAGGAGGGCATGGGGGGGACCTTTTCGCGCCCTTACCATACCTACACCCGGACGACCAAGGGCACCACCAGGGTGCGCCGGGACGTGTGCTGCTTGAAGGCCCGCTTCACCGCCTTCACGAGCTCCTCCCGCGCCAGGGCGTCGTCCCCTCGGAGCAGGGGGTTGAGCTCCTCGAAGAAGGCCCGCGCGTCCTGGGCCACCCGGGCCAGCACGCCCTGCTCGTCCGGGCTGAGGCCCTGGCCGGACAGCTGGGGCCCCGCTACCAGCGCCTGGGTGTCGCGCCGGAGCACCACCGCCGCGGCCACCACGCCCGTCTCCGCCAGCCGGTTGCGCTCCACCAGCGTCTCCGGCGTCACCACCCCGTCCCCGGAGCGCTCCATCATGATGCGCCCTGAAGGCACGCTGCCAGTGAAACGGCCCCGCCCCTCCTCGAACGTCACCACGTCCCCGTCGTGGGCCAGCAGCAGGCCCTCCGCCGCCATGCCGGCCTCGCGGGCGGTGGTCAGGTGTCGGTGCAGGTGCCGGACTTCCCCATGCACGGGGATGAAATTCCGGGGGCGGATCAACTCCAGCACCCGGCGCTGCTGGGGGCGGCTGGCGTGTCCGGAGACGTGCACGCCGGGCTCCACCTGCGCGTAGACGATGCGGGCGCCGCGCCAGTGGAGCTGGTCGAGCAGCGCGCCCACGGAGCGCTCGTTGCCGGGGATGGGCCGGGCGCTGACGATGACGGTGTCGCCGGGCTCCAGGCGCACGGGCCCATCGCCATTCGCCAGCTGGGTGAGGCCCGCGCGCGGTTCGCCCTGCGCGCCGGTGGTGAGCACCGCCACGCGGTGGGGCGCGAGCTTGGGCACGTTGTCCAGGTGCACGAAGAGCGAGTCGGGCACGTCCAGGTAGCCCATCTCCCGGGCCAGCTCCACGTTGCGCACCATGCTGCGGCCCTGGAGCGCGACGAGCCGGCCGGTGCGCTCGCACAGGTCCAGCAGGTGCCGGACGCGGTGGAGGTTGGAGGAGAACTGGGCCACGACGATGCGGCCCTTCGTCTCGTGGAAGAGGCGCTCGAAGGTGGTCTGCACCACGCGCTCGCTGCCGGTCTCTTCCACGTGCTCGGAGTTGGTGGAGTCCGACAGCAGGCACACCACGCCTTCGTCGCCCGCCTCGCCCCAGCGCTCCAGGTCCGTCTTGAGGCCGTCGATGGGGTCGGGGTCCAGCTTGAAGTCGCCGGTGTGGATGACGGTGCCTTCGGGGGAGCGCACGATGAAGCCCACCGCGTCCGGCACGGTGTGCGTCACGCGCGTGGCCTCCACACGGAAGACGCTGCCCACGGGGAAGGGCGTGCGCGGCTCGATTTCGCGCAGGTCCGCCTTCACGCCCAGCTCCTCCAGGCGCTGACGCGCGAGCGCGAGCGTGAAGCGCGTGCCGTAGATGGGCACGGGCATGTCGCCCAGCAGGTAGGGGAGCGCGCCGATGTGGTCCTCATGCCCGTGCGTGAGGAGCACGCCCTTGAGCTGGGCCGCGTTGCGCTGCAGGTGTGTGAAGTCCGGGACGATGATGTCCACGCCGGGCATTCCCGCCGAGGGGAACATCAAGCCGGCGTCGATGAGCAGCATCTCCCCACGACAGGCGAGCACCATGGCGTTGAGGCCGATTTCGCCAAGGCCGCCCAGAGGGATGACGTGGAGCATGTGCCCGGAAGTCTAAGGGCCCGGCCGCTCCAGTGCGTAGGAATCCGCACACCCCACCACCGAGAGCCACCGCCCGCCTGCTTGACGGTTTCAAACTAAAGGCTTAGTTGTATTTAAACTAAGGGTTTAGTTCGAAGCCGGGGAGGGCATGCCCGTGACGAAGCCGCCGTCCGTCGAGGAGTCCAAGCCGCTCACGCCCGTGGAGCTGGAGCTGATGCAGCTCGTGTGGAAGCTGGGGGAGGTGAGCGTGGCGGACGTGCTCGCGGCGCTGCCGCCGGAGCGCAAGCTGGCCTACACGTCGGTGTCCACGGTGCTGCGCATCCTGGAGCAGAAGGGCGTGGTGCAGAGCCGCAAGGAGGGGCGGGGGCACCTGTACTCGGCGCGGCTGTCTCGCGAGGCCTACGAGGCCCAGAGCGTGCGCCACCTGGTGGCGACGGTGTTCGACGGGACGCCGTCGTCGCTGGTGGCGCGGCTGGTGGAGGCGGTGCCGCTGTCCCCAGAGGAGGTGGAGCAGATCCGCAAGCTGCTGGGCCGCAAGGGAGGCCGGGGATGAGCGCCTTCGTCCGGGACGTGCTGGCCGCGTACCTCACGGCGGCGGTGCTGGTGGCGGTGGGCTTCGGGCTCTTGCGCGCGGCGCTGGCGTTGGGGATGGAGCGGAGGCTGGACGCGCGGCAGACGCTGCGCGTGGGGCGGGTGGCGCTGGGGCTGGCGGTGCTCCTTCCGTTCTTGGCGCTCGCCGCACGGGAGTGGATGCCGTCGGCGCCGCTCTTCAAGTTCGAGCGTTCCCTGGTGAGCTACGCCGCGCCGCTGGCGCCAGTCGAAGCGCGGCCCGTGCTCGGCGCAGTGACGGAGACGCGGTCCTCGGGCATGGGCCTGCCGTGGGCGATGGTCGGAATGGGGTTGGTGGGTGCGGGGGCGTTGGCGTTCCTGGCGTGGGAGCTGCGGCGGTATGCGCGCTTGCGGCGGAAGCTGGAGACGCTGCCCGTGCTTCGCCGAGTGGGCCGGGTGCGCGTGGTGCTGGGGGACGCGGCGGACGGCGCGTTCTCCGTGTGGTTCCCGTTTGGAGGCGCGTGGGCGGTGGTTCCCGCTGAGGTGTTGGAGGACTCGGAGGCGCTCCGGCTCACGGTGCGGCATGAGCTGCAACACCACCGGCAGCGGGACACGGTGTTTGCCTATGCGCGGCTGGGGTTCGACAGCGCCTTCTTCTGGAATCCGTTCGCCCGGGCGTTCTCGCGGTGGTTGGCGGAGCATCAGGAGTTCGCCTGTGACGAGGCGCTCGTCGCCGTGAAGCACGTGTCCGCGGATGCGTATGCGAGGTGCCTGTTGCAGGCGTCGCTGCGTGTCCCTGCTGCCCTTGCTCTTCCCGCCGGTGTCACCGGCATGTCCCACCCCACTGTCAGGAGGATCCACATGCTGTTCCAGACTCGTCCCCGTAGCTCCGTGCGCACCCTGGGTCTGTCGTTGTCGCTGGCGTTGGTGCTCGCGCCGCTGGCGTTGTGGGCGCAGGGAACGGTGCGGGGGCGCGCGGTGTCGCTGACGGAGGCGCGTGCGCTGGCGGAGGCGGGGCAGAAGGCGGGGGACCTGCCGGTGGTGGTGGATGCCGCCGTGGTCGAACAGCTCAACAAGTTCGTCACCACGCGGAAGGGCCGCGACTTCATGCGCAAGGCGCTGGCGAACCTCCAGGAGCACCGCGAGGCGATGGCGGGCACGCTGCGCTCGCGCTCCCTGCCGGAGGGGCTGCTCGCGGTGGCGATGGTGGAGTCGGCGGTGAGCAACCTGCCGGAGACGTCTCGCGAGCCGTCGATGGCGCCGGGGCCGCGGGGCGCGGGTGTGTGGATGTTCATTCCGGAGACGGCGCGTCGCTACGGCCTGAAGGTGGAGGCGGGACGTGACGAGCGGCTGGACGTGGCGCGGGAAACGGAGGCCGCCGCGTCCCTCTTCCAGGCGCTGTATGAGCGCTACGGCGACTGGCGGCTCGCGCTCGCGGCCTACAACCAGGGTGAGGGAGTGGTGGACCGAGTCCTCGCGGAGGGCGGCGTGCGCGACGTGAGCGAGTGGGTGCGCACCGGCAAGCTCAATGGCTACACCGCCACCGTGCAGGCCGGAGTGCTGCTGCTGCGCAACCCGCACCTGCTCGACTGAGCGTTTGTCCACCGCGCGGGGAATGTCCCCGCCACACCGGGGTTCGGATGCGCGCCATCCTGCTTTCGCGCGAGGATGGCGGCGCTCAGTGCCAGGGGTGGGAAACGCCATGAAGATCGTCGCGCTCGTTCGTCCCGCGGGTGAGGTTCCGGAAGCAGCCCAGGTGCTCGCCGCCGCGGCGGGCATGGCCCCTGCGGAGGCCCGCATGCGGCTGGCCCCCGAGCCTCCCGCCCTGATTGCGCGACTGGCTCCCGATGCGGCGGATGCCCTGGTGAAGACCCTTAGGGACGCGGGGCTCGCGGCGCTCGCTATCGACGAGTCGGAGGTCGCGGAGCGCGTCACTGCACGCACCGTCACGTTCAGCGCGGCGCAGGCGACGTTCACGCCTCGCGCGGGCGCGCCGCTCACCATGGCCTTGGAGGACGTGACGCTCATCCTCCGGGGCGCGTCGTCCCTGCGCACGCAGAGCGAGCACACGGAGAAGACGACACAGGTGGCGCTGGGCACGGCCCTCATCACGGGCGGCCTGAAGCTGACGAAGACGGCGGAGAAGAGCGTGCGCGGCTCGCAGGAGGAGACGTCGCAAGTCGTCTTCGTCTTCGACCGCGACGGCCGGGGCGCCGTGCTGCCGGAGGTGGGGTTCGACTTCTCGTGCCTGGGCCCTGCGATGCAGCCGTCGCGCACCGCGAACATGGTGACCCTGGCGCGCCTGGTGCGTGAGCGCGCCCCGGCCGCGTTCTACGACGAGCGGCTTCTGCGGCTGGGACGCCGGCCCGTGCCCTTCGTGCTGGGCGGAGCGGTGCAGGTGGTCAGCGGCACCATGGCTCATTCCCGCATCAACACCGCGCATGGCCTGGACGTACTCGCGGAGGCCATGCGCCTGGGCGTGGCCCGGGGCGACCTGCCCTGACCGTGCATGCGCGGCGAGGATGACCCCGGCCGGGCCGGGGACGCCCCGACGGCTCAGGACAGCGGCGTGGAGCCTTCCGGGGGTGGACGGGAGATCCACGCGGCGATGAACACGTCCAGCTCGCCTCGCAACACGTCCTTCACGCGGGGCGTCCCCGCGCCCGTGCGCGGATCCTCCACTCGCGCTCCACGGCCCAGGAAGTAGCGGCGGGCTTCGTCGGTGCTGGCGCCCTGGCCGGCGACGACGCGCGCGGCGATGCCCTTGAGCTCATCCAGCTCCCCGGCGCCAATGAGCGTGAGCACGCGGCCCGTCGCTTCGTCCTTCGCGGTGACTTCGTTGCGCACGCGCTGGAGGTACTCGCCTTCGCGGCTCTTCACCGGCCGGCCTTCCAGCACCAGCAGCTCCCGCTCCACCTCCTCCATCGGTCCGCCCCGGTGCACGCGCACGTACGCGCGCTGGCGCTTCTCGTCCTCCAGGCGGCGGTGCAGCCCCGCCTCGCCCGCGAGGAATCCGTACGCGCCCGGCCCGGCGATGCGCACCACCACGCGCGCGGGGGCGTCCGCCTCCGCGACGGCGGTGGCCTCGTAGCCCCGGCGCTGCGCCCAGCCCAGGTACATGGTGGCCAGCTCCTGCACCCACACGTCCTGCAGCTCAGCCGCGTCGCTGGCGCAGATGTCCACCAGCGCCTCGTTGTCCAACGTCGTGGCCCCGGCGGCCCGCAGCGCCTCCGCCATCTGGACCTCTCGCGCGACCTCCTCCACCTGCTTCGCGGCGGAGCCCAGCTGCACCTCGTTCTTCGCCTCGCGCACCAGCCGGCGCCCGAAGTTGCACGCGGCCTCCAGGCGGTCCAGCTCTCCCAGCTGCGCCTCCACCGTGCGGAAGGCGCGGAGGACGTCCGCCGCGCGCTGCGAGTCGTCCCAGAGGTTGGGCGCCTGCGTCTCCGCGAGCAGCGCCGCGCGGCGCGCCTCCAGCTCCGACCGTCCCGTGGACTCGGCGAGCGCGCGGGCACGGCCCACCAGCCGGTCCATCTCAATCAGCAGCGACTTGCGGTCCAACCGGCGCTTCACCGCCGCGGCCTTCGGCGTGGGCAGGAGCAGCTGCGCCGTCACCTCGCGAGGAGTCGGCACGGGCTCCGCGACCGCCACCACGCGGCCTCCAGGACGGGCCTCCACGCGCACGGGCGTACCCGGCGGCAGCGGCCTGCGAGCAATCTCCACCGCGAGCGCCGCGGTGAGCGTCTTCTCGATTTCACGCTGCAGGTAGCGCGCGCCGAACTGCGGCGAATAGCCGCGCTCCACCAACCGGTCCACCACCTCCGGTGTTACTTCCACGTCCAGGGCGCGGGCGCGGATGCCTTCTCGTTCCAGCACGCGGCCCACCTCGCGCTGGGCAATCTTGCGGATGTCCACGCGCGACAGCGGACGGAAGTGGCAGATGGCGTCGAAGCGGTTGAGGAACTCCGGACGGAAGGCCTCCGCGATGCGGCGGTCCACCTCCGACACCTGCTCCTCGGCGCGCTTGTGCGCGGCGAAGCCCAGGCCCGCCTCGCGGTACACCTCCGAGCCCACGTTGGACGTGGCCACGATGAGCGTGTTGTTGCACGACACCGCTTCGCCCGCGCCGTTGACGAAGGTGCCCTCGTCGAAGAGCTGGAGGAAGCGGTCGTGCACGCTGCGCGCGGCCTTCTCGAACTCGTCCAGCAGCAGCACGGTGAACACCTTGCCGTCGAGCAGCGCGGACAGCTCTCCGCGCCGCGTCTCCAGCGCGGGCGCCCACGACGCGCCGAAGGGGACGCTCTCGTCGCCGTCGTTGGGGTAGTCCGCCATGTTCAGGCGCACCAGCCTGTCGGCGGAGCCGAAGAGGTACTCCGCCAGCAGCTTCGCCAGTTGCGTCTTGCCCACGCCCGTGGGCCCGGCGAAGAGGAACACGCCCAGCGGGCGGCGCGGGTCGTTGAGCCCCGCCTTGAGCAGCGCCACCGAGCGCAGCACCGCGGCCACCGCGTCCGTCTGGCCGAGCAGCCGCTCCCCGAAGAAGCGCTCCGTCTCCTCCAGGTCCAGCGGCATCGCGTCGTCCACGACGAAGCGGGGCAGGCGTGTGGCGGCGCAGAAGCGGGTGAGCACGTCCTCCGGCCCCACGTGGTCGCGCGCCACGCCCGCGGCCTCCGCCGCCGTCTCCTTGAGCAGCTCGATGGCCTTGCGCGGCATGTGCTGCGCCAGGAGGAACTTCGCGGACAGGCGCAGCGCGAGGTCGCACGCGGCCGGGTCGATGGGCAGCCGCAGCTCGCGCTCCAGCTCCTCCGCCACGCGGCCGACGATCCAGCGCGCCTTCTCCAGCGGCGGCTCGTTCAGGGGCAGCAAGTGGAGCCGTTCGGCCAGGGCCTCGTCGGCGCGCAGCAGCTCCTGCACGCGCTTGGGTTCGGTCTCGAAGATGAAGCGCAGGCCGCCGGTGCGCAGCGCGCGCACGGCCACGGGCGCCAGGGGCCCGCCCAGGGCCACCGGCAGGTCACGGATGTAGACGATGGGGCAGGGGTGGCGGCCCAGGTGGATGAGCAACTCCTCGAAGGACTCGGCCGCCTGGCGCTGGGTGCTGCGCGCCAGGATGTTCGCGACGGACACCTCCACGAGCCGCGCCTGGGCGAGGTCGCCGTCCACGCGCCCTTCGGCGATGCGGCGGGCCACCTCCTGCACGAGCGCGCTCTTGCCCACGCCGGGCTCGCCCGCCAGCAGCGGGTGCTTGCCTCCGCGCGTCAGCAGCCCCAGCACCTCCGTCACGGCGGTGTCCACGCCGTGGGCGGCCGGCAGCTTGCCCTCGCGCGCCATCGCGGTGAGGTCGCGGTCGATGAGCCGCTCCTGGTCTTCGTTCTTCCTCGTCGCCATGGTGTGGTCCGGAACGCCCCCTCGACGTGCGGCACTCTAACCGTTGCGGCGCGGAAGCGAAGTCCCGGCCCACCCTTGGGCCGGGACCTACGCTTCCAGCTCCGTGTGCCAATAGGCCACGTCCCTCAGGAACTTGCGCCAGGACAGGGGCAGGCCCTTCTCCACGAGGAACGAGACGACCAGCGCGTCCGGCAGCCGCTTCGGCTTCGCGGGCACGGTGCGCAGCGTCATGCGCGCCTGCGCCGGGGTGCGGTTGCCCTTCTTCTGGTTGCAGGGCACGCAGGCGATGACGATGTTCTCCCAGCTCGTGCGGCCGCCCTGCGCGCGCGGCAGCACGTGGTCGTACGTGGCCTCCGGACGGGTCACCTTGTGGCCGCAGTACTGGCAGCGGCACTGGTCGCGCTGGTAGACGTTCTCGCGGCTGAAGCGCACGCCGCGCGGGCCCTTCCACAGGGCGCGCACGAAGCGGATGACGGACGGCATGCGCAGCTCCACCGTCACCGAGCGGATGACGCGGTCCTCGTACTCCTCGACGACCTCCACCTTGCCCTGGACGAGCAGCATGATGGCGCGTTGCCAGGGGATGCGTGCGACGGGTTCATAGGACTGGCTCAGCACCAGCGTTTCCATGACACAGGGCCTTTCGGGCGGGACAGGTCGCCAGGGAGTCGAACCCTGCTCGTCCGGATTTGGAGTTCGGACTGCACCCGGTGCGCGGCCTATGTGGGTGAGGGATTGGGGACGCTGGGAGTCGAACCCAGCGGGCTTCCAAGGGCTCCGGCTCTACAGGCCAGCGCGTCTCCGTAACGCTCTACGTCCCCGGAAGGTGAGCGGGAGCCCGGACGTGAAGAAGGCCGGGTCCCCTTGTCGGGAGCCCGGCCTCCAGGGCCATGCCGCGTCAGGGACGGAGCAGGGCGCCTTCAGGAGCCGGGCGAGGCGAGGCGATAGGACGCGAAGTCCCGCCAGCGGCACGTGGAAGGAGCGGTCACCGGGCTGGGACGCGAGGCCGCGTCGATGCCGTGACCGGAAGGATTCGGGTGCTTGAGGTTCATCGGGGCCTGCTTCGTCGCCTGGCGCATCGGGACCGCTCCTTTCGCTCCCAGCGACGGCGGCGGAAATTCAGTCCTGACAGGCAAGCGGTGTGGACGTTAGGACTCCGCGCATGAAAGCCATCCGCTACCACCAGGTGGGAGGGCCGGAGGTCCTCCGTTGGGAGGACGCGCCGGAGCCCGTGCCCGGGCCGGGCCAGGTCCTCGTGCGAGTCCATGCCGCGGGCGTGAACTTCGCGGACACCGAGCGCCGCCGCGGGCTGTACGACGCCCAGGCGCCCCTGCCGCGCATCCTGGGCAGCGAAGCCGCGGGCGTGGTGCGAGCTGTGGGGCCCGGTGTGGACGCATCCTGGGTGGGCCGCTGCGTGGTCGCCCTGACGAAGGAGGCCTACGCGGAGGCCGCGCTCGCGTCGGTCGATGAACTGCTGGTCCTGCCGCCGGAGGTGTCCTTCGAGGAGGCCGCCGGGCTGCTGGTGCAGGGGCTGACGGCGTACCACGTGGTGCACACCGTGGGGCGCGTGGAGGCGGGGCAGACGGTGCTCGTCCACGCGGCGGCCGGAGGCGTGGGGCTGCTCGCGGTGCAGCTGGCGAAGGCGGCGGGAGCGCGGGTCATCGGCACGGTGTCGGGCGAGGCGAAGGCGAAGCTCGCGCGGGGCGTGGGCGCGGATGCCGTCATCCGCTACGACCAGGAAGACGTCGCGGCGCGCGTGAGCGAGCTGACGCAAGGGCGCGGCGTGGAGCGCGTGCTGGACTCCGTGGGCGCGAGCACCTGGAAGGCCAGCATGGATGCGCTGGCGCCCTTCGGACACCTGGTGAGCTACGGCAACGCCAGCGGCCATCCGCCGCACGTGGAGGTGGAGTCGCTCTACGCGAAGTCACTCACCGTGGGCGCCTACTGGCTGCGCACGCCCACGCCCCCGGAGGTGCAACGCAAGGCGCGAGAGGCGCTGCTGGCGGAGGTCGTGGCGAGGCGCCTGCGCATCCTGGTGGGCCTGGCGCTGCCGCTGTCTCGCGCGGAAGAGGCCCACCGCCAGTTGGAAGGGCGGCGCACGGTGGGCAAGGTCGTGTTGCTGGGCTCGGACTGAGGTCCTTCAGTGCGTCGCGGGCGCGCCCACCACCGGCGGTGATGAAGCGGAGCCACGTCCGATGCGCAGCACCACCAGCGCCGCCGCGAGGCAGATGACGCCCGCGACGACCCAGGCGGGCGTGTACGTCTCCATCGAGGTGCGGATGACGCCCGCGCCCAGCGCTCCCAGTCCCGCGCCCACCTGGTGCGCGGCCACCACCCAGCCGAAGGCGATGGGCCCGTCCTCCGCACCCACCGTCTGCGTCGTCAGGCGCACCGTCGGTGGCACCGTGGCGATCCAATCCAGGCCGTAGAACACCGCGAACAACGGCAGGCCGAAGAGGGACATCTCGAAGGCGCTCGGCAGATAGAGCAGCGCCAGCCCTCGCAGGCCGTAGTACCAGAACAACAGCCAGCGGTTGTCGAAGCGGTCCGACATCCAGCCGCTCGCCGTCGTGCCCACCAGGTCGAAGATGCCCATCAGCGCGAGCAACCCCGCCGCGCGCACCTCCGGAATGCCGTGGTCCATGCACGCCGGAATCAGGTGCGTGCCCACCAGCCCGTTCGTCGTCGCGCCGCAGATGAAGAAGCTCCCCGCGAGCAGCCAGAAGTCCCGCTTGCGCGAAGCCCGCCCCAGCGCCCCCAGCGCGTTGGCGAGCGGATTGAGGCTGGACGGCTTCACCTCCTCGTCCTCCGGCGCGGCTCCGTAGGGCTTCAGTCCTACGTCCGACGGCCGGTCGCGCACGAGCCATGCGACGAGCGGAATCACGCACGCCACCACGCCCGCCACGGTGAAGGACACGACGCGCCAGCCGTGGTGCTCCACCAGCATCGCGAGCAGCGGCAGGAACACCAGTTGCCCCGTGGCCGTGCTCGCGGTCAGCACGCCCATCACCAGCCCGCGCCTCGCGACGAACCAGCGCTGCACCACCGTGGCGCCCAGCACCATCGCCGTCGTGCCCGTGCCCAGCCCCACCAGCACGCCCCAGAAGAGCAGCAGCTGCCACGGCGCGTGGATGAAGTTCGTCAGCGCCACGCCCACCGCGATGATGCAGAGGGACACGAGCGTCGTGCGCCGGATGCCGAACTTCTGCATCAGCGCCGCGGCGAACGGCCCCACGAGCCCGTAGAGCACCAGGTTCACTGACACGGCCGAGGAGACGAGGGCCCGGCTCCAGCCGAACTCCCGCTCCAGCGGGACGATGAAGACGCTCGGGGTCGCCCGCACGCCCGCCGCGCACAGGAGCACCACGAAGATGGCCGCGGCCATCACCCATGCATAATGAAACCGGCGTGTCCTCATGACGGTGTCTCCTTCAAGCGGCCACGCCCGGGCCCACGTATACTTTCCGGCAGCGATGTCCCAAGACGAACTCCAGCGCACCCTCTGCAACTGCCTGGCGCTGCGACAGGCCAGCCGCCACGTCACGCAGTTCTATGATCAGGTGCTCGCGCCCAGCGGCCTCCGGACCACGCAGTACTCCATCCTCCACCGCGTCCAGACCCAGGGCCCGCTGACCGTGAACGCGCTGGCGGATCAGCTCGTCATGGACCCCTCCACGCTCACCCACAACCTGAAGCCCCTCTTGAAGGACGGCTTCGTGGTGCTGGAGGTGGGCCGCACCGACCGGCGCCAGCGCGCCATCGCCATCACTCCGGAAGGGCAGGGCGTCTATCGCAAGGCCCGGCCCCTGTGGCTTCGCGCCCAGTCGGACTTCGAGAACGCCGTGGGCGGCACCCAGGCCACCGCGCTGCGGGACCTGCTGGCCGCTGTCTCCCGGACGGGACTGGGCGAAGCCGAAGCGGAGGCCGAAGCCCCTCCGGCTCCCAAGGGCAAAACTCGCCGCCGCGGACGCTGAGCGCATCCCCACGGCTCACCCCTCCTCGAGGAACTTCAGGAACGCGGCGACCTGATCCGCCCACAGCTCCGGGTGTGCCTGGGTGAAGTGGCCGAAGGAGCTCGCGCTGCCTTCCTGCACCACGAAGCGGCCGCGCTTCACCCTCGGCATCAACGTCTCCATCGTGCGCAGGGAGACAGGGTTGAACTCGTCGTCGGAGAAGTTGAGCGCGAACACGTGGGCCTGGATGTCCCCGAGCGCGCCCTCCGGGTCGTAGTCCCGCGAGGACTCCAGCGAGTACAGGATGTCATTGGCGTCCATGCCCGCCGCCTGCGCCCGCGCCGTCGCGATGAAGGCATCCGCCGCCTGCGCATCCGCAAGCGTGGCCTGCAGGTGCGGCACCCCGTCCAGCATCATCCGGAAGACCGGGAACGCCTCCAGCCAGCCCCGGGGCGGCGCGGTGTAGAGGCCGTCCTTCCATTCCGGGTCGTTGCGAATCTGTCCCGACACGAAGCGCCGCCACAGCAGGTTGCGCCCCGCGATGCGCGTGGGCAGGGACACGATGGGCATCACGCCCTCCACCGCGTCCGGGTACAGCTCGCTCCACTGCCACGCGTTCATGCCGCCCATGGACAGGCCCACGATGGCGTGCAGACGCCGGATGCCCAGCGTCCGCGTCACGAGCTGGTGCTGAAGCTCCACCATGTCCCGGTAGCCGTAGGCCGGGAACTTCGTGCGCAGGCCGTCGCTCGGCTTGCTGGAGCGGCCGTGGCCCACGCTGTCCGGGAAGATGAGGAAGTACTTCGTCGCGTCCAGCGGACGGCCCGGCGCGAACAGCGCGTCCTGGAAGGACTTGCTCCGCAGCACCTCGCCGCTCGCGCTCGTCCAGTGCAGGAGCAGCACCGCGTTCGTCACCGCGCCGGATGCGTCCCGGCGCGGCGTGCCCAGCGTCGCGTAGTGGATGCGCACTTCCGGCAGCACCGTCCCGTCCTGGAAGCGGTGGCCGGTGAAGACCGCGTCCGCCTCCTGGGCCACGAGTGGCTCGGACGCCGACACCGTTGTCTCCACAGGCGCCGAGGCGGCCTGGGGACGCGCGGTGGCGCACCCCAGGGACAGCCCCAACAGCACGGACAGCAGGACGCAAGGCCGGCGGACGGAAGTCGTCATGCCGGGAGAAATACCTGCATGTGCAGGTACTGTAAAGCGCCCCTCAGGGTTTGGGGGCCGTGGCGGTGGCGGACTTCAGGTAGCGGTCGAAGAACTCCAGGACGCGCCGGTCCACCTCCGCCTCGTTCTTCTTCTTCTTGAAGCCGTGGCCCTCGTCGGGGAGCAGCAGGTACTCCACGGGCACGCCGTTCTTCTTCACCGCCGCGACGATGTCGTCCGATTCCGCCTGGGGGACGCGCGGGTCGTTGGCGCCCTGCACGACGAACAGAGGCTTCTGGATGCGCTCCGCGTGGAAGACGGGGGAGATCTCCTTGAGCATCACCTCCTGCGTCTCCGGGTTGCCCATCTCCTGGAACATGGCCTGACGGAAGGCGCCCCACTCGGGCGGCATGCTCTTGAGCGTGCGCAGCCAGTTGGACGGGCCGAAGACGTCCACGCCCACGTCGAAGGCGTCCGGGTGGAAGGCGAGCGCCGCCAGCACCATGTAGCCACCGTAGCTGGCGCCGAGGATGCCCACGCGCGAGCCGTCCACGTACGGCAGGCTCGCCAGGTACTTGCGCGCCTCCACGCAGTCGCGCAGCGGCTCCTTGCCGTGCTTCTGGTCGTCCGCCCTCAGGAACGTCTTGCCGTAGCCGGCGCTGCCCCGGTTGTTGATGCCCAGCACCACGTAGCCGCGGTTCACCAGGTACTGGACGAAGTTGTTGTAGCCCCGGCTCGTCTGGCCTCCGGGACCGCCGTGCACGTAGACGATGGCGGGGGCCTTGTGCTCCGCCGTCGCCTGGTGCGGCTTGAAGAGCAGGTTGGGGATCTCCATCCCGTCGAAGGACTTGAAGCGCACCACCTGCGCGTCCACCAGGTCCTCGGAGTCGAGCTCGCGGCTCATCGTGTCCGTCACGCGCCGGGTCTTCTTCGTGGCCAGGTCCAGGACATAGAGGTTCGCGGAGGTGCGGTCCGTCTCCAGTTGGACCGCCAGCTGCTTCTCGTCACGGGAGAAGACGACCTCGGAGATCATCCCGGCGGGGAGCTGCGTCAGCGGAACCTGGGTGCCGGCCTTCACGTCGTGCAGGCGCACCTCGACGCCGGCGTCCACGTTGATGATGGAGACGCGGAACGCCCCCGAGCGCGAGAAGTGGGTGCCGAAGACGTCCCAGTCCGCCTTCTCCACGTCCTCCCACTTGCCGGCCTCCTTCGCCGGACGCACCACGCGTTCGAACTCCGAGCCGTCGTCCGTGATGACGTACAGCTCCCCGGTGACGGGGTGGATGTCCCCCACCCGGTAGCTGGCCGCGCCCGTGTGGGGCGTGAGGTTCTTCAGCACCTTCGTCGCGACGTCGTAGCGCCACACGTTGCGGTCCGACGTGGTGACCGCCTCCTCCAGCGCCACCCAGCTCTCGTCCGGGGCCACGGCGGCGACGCCGAAGCCCTTGTCGTTCTGAACCAGGAGCGTGCGCGCGTACGTCTTCGCGTCATGGCGGTACACGTCCATGGCGCCCGGGTCGCGCTCGTTGGTGGTGACGTAGAACGCGCTGTCGTCGTGGCTGAAGCCCAGGAAGTGGGCCACGCCCTGCTTCATGGGCGTGAGGTCCTTCTCCTTGCCGTCCGGCGTGCGCACGTAGACGTGCGACTGCTCATCGCCGCCCTTGTCGTGCTCGAAGAGGAAGCGGCTGTCGCGCGGGAAGGCCCCCACCACCCGGATGCTGTCCGTCTTCGAGCGCGTCAGCGCGGTGGGCTTGCCCCCACCCACCGGCACGCTGTGCACGTTGAAGATGCCGGACGCGTTCGACGAGAAGAGCAGCTGCTTGCCATCCGAGGTGAAGACCGGAGCCATCACCTCCGTGGACCCCATGAACTGCTCCACCGAGTACTGCTTCGACGGCCGGGCCGCCGTCGCGCCCGCGACCGCCTTCACGGCCGAAGCGGGCTTCGTGGCGGGCAGGGTGGCGGGCGGCGCGGCCCCCAGCAGCGGCAGGAGCAACGTCGGGGCAAGGACACGGGACAGGGACTTCCACGCGGGCATGCGGCCTCCGGGAACGGCGGACCGGGGCACTCTGGGCCAGGCCCCGCCGGGTTCAACAGAGGCGGGCGACAAACCTGACATAAGGCTGTCACGGCCAGGGGCGACATTGGGTTCGTTCCCACAACGCGGCACCGGAGATTCCGCCATGACCCAGAACGACCTTCAGAAGACCCCTGCCCTGAGCGGCGTGCACACCTACGCGGGCGGCTGCCTGTGTGGCGCCGTGCGTTACGAGGCCTCCGTGGACCTGGCGGACGTGACCCGCTGCAACTGCACCATCTGCATGAAGTACGGCTACGGCGGCGGCGCGGGGATGAAGCCGGACGCCTTCCGGCTCCTCAAGGGCCAGGACGCCATCAAGAAGTACGGGCGCGACGGCAGCCCCAACACGCGCAGCTTCTGCGGCCGCTGCGGCGTCGTGTGCTTCGGCGACGGCGACGTCCCGGAGCTGGGCGGGAAGTTCGTCTCCATCTACGTCAACACGCTGGATGACGTGGACCCGTCGCTGCTCACCTTCAAGTACTGGGACGGCCGGCACGACAACTGGATGGCCGGGGCGCGCTCCACTCCGTGGCCCTTCCAGGCCGCCGCCTGAGGACGCCCGGAGGGGCAGGGGCCTTGACGCGCCCCTGCCCGTCACCGCCCATGACTACACATTCCCCGAGGCGGCCCGGCCCGCGGCGCGGCCGGAGAAGATGCAGCCTCCCAGGAACGTGCCTTCCAGGGCGCGGTAGCCGTGGACGCCACCGCCTCCGAAGCCGGCCACCTCACCTGCCGCATAGAGCCCTGGGATGGTCTTCCCCTGGGCGTTGAAGACGCGGCCCTGGAGGTCCGTTTCGAAGCCGCCCAGCGTCTTGCGCGTGAGGATGTTCAGCTTCACGCCGATGAGCGGCCCCGCGTTGGGGTCCAGGATGCGGTGCGGCTTCGCGGTGCGCACCAGCTTGTCACCCCGGTAGTTGCGCGCCTGGCGGATGGCCGCGAGCTGCAGGTCCTTGCTGAAGGGGTTGTCCATCTGGAGGTCGCGGGCCTTCACCTCGCGCTCCACCGTGGCGAAGTCCAGCAGCGGGGCTTCCGTCTTCGCGTTCATCCCCGCGACCAGGTCGCGCAGGTTGTTGGAGATGACGAAGTCCTCGCCCTTCTCCTTGAAGTCCTCCACCGGGCCCATGGCCTTCTTGCCCACGGCGCGGTTGAGCACGCCCAGCCAGTCCTTGCCCGTGAGGTCCGGGTTCTGCTCCGAACCGGAGAGCGCGAACTCCTTCTTGATGATCCACTGGTTGAGGATGAACCAGGTGTGCTCGTGGCCCGTCTTGAGGATGTGCTCCAGCGTGCCCAGCGTGTCGAAGCCGGGGAACAGCGGCGGCGGCAGGCGCTTGCCGGTGGCGTCCAGCCACAGCGAGCTGGGGCCCGGCAGGATGCGGATGCCGTGACGGGGCCAGATGGGGTTCCAGTTCCGCAGGCCCTCCGTGTAGTGCCACATGCGGTCACGGTTGATGAGGCGTCCGCCCGCGGCCTCCGTGATGGCGATCATCCGGCCGTCCACGTGGTCGGGCACGCCTTGAATCATGAACTTCGGTGCGGGGCCCATGCGCTCGGGCCACGCCTTGCGCACCAGCTCGTGGTTGCCGCCGATGCCGCCGGACGTGACGATGACCGCGCTCGCGCGCAGCTCGAAGTCGCCCGTCGTCACGCGCGAGCTGCTGGCGCCTCGGGGGACGTCCGTGGGCTCCAGCACCATGCCGCGCACGCCCACCACCGCGCCGTTCTGCGTGAGCAGCTCGTCCACGCGGTGGCGGAAGTGGAAGGTGAGGGTGCCCTTGGCTTCGGCCGCCTTGGCGCGGCGGACGAAGGGCTCCAGCACGCCGGGGCCGGTGCCCCAGGTGACGTGGAAGCGGGGGACGGAGTTGCCGTGGCCCACGGCGCCGTAGCCGCCTCGCTCCGCCCAGCCCACCACGGGGAACCAGCTCATGCCCTGTTGGACCAGCCAGGGGCGCATCTCGCCCGCGGCGAAGTTGACGAAGGCCTCCGCCCACTGACGCGGCCAGTGGTCCTCCTCGCGGTCGAAGGCCGCGGTGCCCATCCAGTCCACCATCGCGAGCGCGTGGGAGTCCTTGATGCCCATGCGCCGCTGCTCGGGCGAGTCCACGAGGAACAGGCCGCCGAACGACCAGAACGCCTGGCCGCCCAGGTTCTGCGGTCCCTCCTGGTCCACCACGGCGACGCGCTTGCCCGCATCCGCGAGCTCGGTCGCGGCGACGAGTCCCGCGAGCCCTCCGCCCACGACAATGACATCCACTTCCTGTCCCATGCGTGCCTCCCGGTAGCACCTGGCGCGCGGATGATAGCGTTTCGCGCGGAGAGCAGAGCTTTCCTTCACCTGCGCATCCCGGCGCTCCGGAGGCTAGACTCCCCGCGCATGGAGCCAGATGTGAAGGGCAACACGGGACCGTTGGGCCATGATGCCGCCGCCTACGCGCAGCGTCAGGACGGGCTGTCCCCGGAGCCGCTGCGGGACGCGGCCTGGAGCGTGGCGGGGCAGCGGGCCTTTGGCGTGGTGCTCGACGTGGGCTCGGGCAGTGGCGGGTGGATCCGCCGGCTGCGGCAGAACCCCGCCGTCGAGCGCATCCTCAGCACGGACATCCACGACGCGGGCGCCAGCCGCCTGCCGGGCGTGGAGTTCCAGCTGCGGGACGTGTCCCGGGACGCGCTGCCGTGGGGCGACGGGTCGGTGGACTGGGTGTTCGCCATCGAGGTGCTGGAGCACCTGGCCAACCCGCGCCACTTCGTGAAGGAGGCCTTCCGCGTGCTCAAGCCCGGGGGCCACCTCTTCTTCACCACGCCCAACAACGACAGCCTGACGGCAAGGTTGTCCTTCCTGGTCCGGGGCTACTTCCCCGCGTTCTGCGAGCAGGACTACCGGGACTCCGGACACATCACGCCCATCACGGAACTGGACGCGCGGCGCATGGCCGTGGAGGCGGGCTTCCAGTCCATCGACTTCGACTATCCGCTGCCCGGGCGGATTCCCCGCAGCAGCGTGTACTGGCAGCGGTTCCTGCCGGGGCTGCGCGGCCGGTGGTGGAGCGACGGGCTGTTCGCGCTGCTGACGCGCCCGCGCTGAAAACACAGACGACGGGACTGGCCGCCTGTTCAGTCTTCGTGGTAGCCCCTGCCGCGAACCAGCGAGGAGCGCGGATGCAACAGCGTTGCGTGTGGGTGGGAGCGGATCCGCTGTACCAGACCTACCACGACGAGGAGTGGGGCGTGCCCGTGCGCGACAGCCGCGCGCTCTGGGAGATGTTGATGCTGGAGGGCTTCCAGGCGGGGCTCGCCTGGATTGTCATCCTGCGCAAGCGCGAGGCCTTCCGGAAGGCGTTCAAGGGCTTCGACCCGAAGGTGGTGGCGCGCTTCACGGAGAAGGACGTCACGCGCCTGATGGCGGACGAGGGCATCGTCCGGGCTCGCGCGAAGATTGAAGCGACCATCGGCAACGCGCGCGCCTATCTGAAGATGCAGGAGGCGGGCGAGGACTTCTCCGCGTTCGTCTGGGGCATGGCGGGCGGGAAGCCCATCCGCAATGTGTGGAAGGGCCGGGGCGACGTGCCGGCGAAGACGGAGCTGTCGGAGGCGTACGCCAAGGCCTTCAAGCAGCGCGGCTTCAAGTTCGTGGGGCCGGTCATCGTCTACGCGTGGATGCAGGCCACCGGCATCGTGGATGACCACACGGTGGGCTGCTTCCGGCACGGCGTGCGGCACCGCTGAAGTGAAATGATGGAAACCCCTGGGAGGAATGCAATGCGGATCAGCGTGACGAGCGTGATGGTGGATGACCAGTCCAGGGCCCTGAAGTTCTACACGGAGGTCCTGGGCTTCGTGCTGAAGGTGGATGTCCCGATGGGCCCCAAGGACCGGTGGCTGACCGTCGTCGCGCCGGACGCGCCGGAGGGCACGCAGATCCTGCTGGAGCCCATGGGCTTCGCGCCCGCGCACGTGTTCCAGAAGGCGCTGTTCGACGCGGGCATCCCGTTGACGTCGTTCGGCGTCGACGACTGTCAGGCGGAATATGAACGCATGGTGAAACTCGGCGTGGTGTTCCGTAGCAAGCCCACCGTCATGGGCCCCGTCACCGTCGCTGTCTTCGAGGACACTTGCGGAAACCTCATCCAGATAGCGCAGGTCTGATGCCTGTGTTGAAGCCCCGGGCCCCCGGGGTGTTGCGCTAGCGTGGAGCCATGTCTTCGGAGCGCAGCAAGGGCCGTGTCCGCACGGTGGAGGAAGGGTTGGGGCGGCTGTCCTCGCGCGATGCGGGAACACGCGAGGAGGCGCAGTCGGCGTTGGAGGAGTTGCTGGTGTCCGGGGAGCCGGCGGCGCGGGAGCGGACCGCGCGGGCGCTCCTGGAGGAGCTGGGGCGGCCCGGGACGGCGGTCACGGAGCCCCTGCTGTTCCTGTTGCAGCGCAGCTGGTGGCCTCCGCAGCCGGGCCTCGCCGGGCTCGCCGTCCAGAGCGTGCTGGCTTCGCTGACGCGGATGGAGGCGGACGCCCCGGCGCTGGAGAACGCCGCGAGCGTGCTCGCCGGGGTGTGCCGGGTGGATCCCTTCCAGCTCGCCGCGCTGGACGGGCTGTTCCAGCACCCGAGGGCCTCCGTGCGCGGCGCCATGGCGCGCGTCGTGGGGCGGTTGGGAACCGCCGCGGCGTCGGAGCTGCGCCAGTTGCTGGCGCTCCTGGAGGACGAGGAGGCCGTGGCCCTCTCCGCGCTGGAGTCCCTGGCCGCGCTCGCCCCGTTGGCGCCGGACCTCACCGCGCCCCGGCTGCTGGAGCAGGTGCGCGACTCCGACGGAGCGCGCCTCTACCTGGCCCTGGTGTCGCTGCGGGGCCTGTTGGAGGAGTTGAACGGAGAGGCGCGGCCCGCGCCCGCGTTGCCAGGCTTGGAGTCCGCGCTGCTGCGCCCGCTGACCGCGCCGGAAGCGCCCATCCGGCAGGAAGCGGCGGCGTTGCTGGGGTTGCGCGGTCCGCTGTCGCCCGAGGCCATCACGGCCCTGCGCGAGCACCTCCGCGACGAGAGTCCACACGTCGCGGCCCGCTCCGCCGTGGCGCTGGTTCGCTCCGGCGCTCCGGCGGCGGAGGCCCTCTTCCTGCTGAAGGGCCAGCTGGGCCCGGCCGCGTCGCGCGAGCTCCAGGAGGCCGCCGTGGCCGCGCTGGAGGAAGCAGACCCGGCCCGGTTGGGCCGTGCCAGGGGGATGCTGGAGGCGGTGGCGCGCGACGCGGCGGGGCTGACGCGCGAGGCCCTCTTCGAACTGCTGGGCCAGCTTCCCTGACGGCGGGACCCGCCGCGTCCCCCTCCCCCCTGTCTTGACGGGGTCGCACATCGCGGCCCAGGATTGGGAGTGCAGCTCCGTGGGAATAATCCCATGAGGGGGAAACATGGCTGGCTTCTTCGACGAAGAGGATGAGGCTCCGCAGTCCAACACCGCGCGGGTGGAAGAGGTGCGGCTGCGTCCGCGCGGGCCCACCCCGCCCCAGGAGGAGTTTCCGCATCCGGGCCGGAAGCCTGGAGCGGGGTTCTTCTCCGACGCTCCCGAGCCGCTCCGGCGTCCCGGAGGCCAGGCGGATTTGCAGATGCCGGCCGTCATGCCGGATGACGAGGGGGGCTTCTTCGGGGGAGGCCGCTCCCAGACGGAAGACCCCTTCAGCATGCCCTCCTCGGGGGAGGAGCCGGCGGAGGACCCGGTCATGGCCGGCATCGAGGCCGCGGGGAATGGCCGTTCCGCGAGCCAGCAGCAGCGGGACAAGACCTACGACGCCATCGGCAAGGTCGCGGGGGCCGTGGGCCTGGTCTCCGGCGTGGCGGACCTCGTGTATCCGGGCCTGTCTCTTATACACCTCTGACGCTGCCGACGAGCTTACGCTACGCGA
>NZ_RAWF01000143.1:0-26274 GCF_003612075.1 Corallococcus sp. CA041A | reverse complement strand
GGGTGGGGTGGGGCGGAGGCGAAGGGGCTCCACGTGGAGTACGACCTGCAGACGCCGCTGTTCCTGGACCGCACGTACCTGTTCGTGTCGCCCAGCCGCATCCAGCGGCAGGGGGACCCGGACTCGCCCTTGCCGCTGGTCTTCGAGGGCCAGTTCGCGCCGAACCTCTTCCTGCCGCAGTTGAAGCTGGACGACTTCAAGGAGGACGGGCGGGAGACGCTGTTCTCGGCGGTGTTCACGCCGAACATCCGGCTGCGGATGGCGAACACGGACAGCAACCCCATCCTGCCGCCGTCGTACCTGATGAAGTTGACGCTCCAGGCGGCGCACCTGCGGCTCCTGCACGGCCCCGACAAGGACGCAGCGCCCCGGGTGCTGGCGCTGGGGTTGAACGTCATCGCGGGGCACTACTCCAACGGCGAGGACGGGTGCTTCTTCGCGAACCAGACGGGGACGGACCCGAACTGCGAGCCCGCGGAGGGCACGCTGCCGTTGAACGAAATCACGGGGAGCTTCTCCACGAACGTGCTGCGCTTCGAACTGCACAGCCGGCTGGGGTTCGGAGTGGATCTGGACCGGCTGAGCGCATGGCTGGTGGGGGCGAATGCCTTCTACGAATTGAACTCAGCCATTGGACCCGGAGGGATGAGCCCGGCGCAGCGCCACGTGTATGGGAATGGGCACTGGGGGGTGGGACTGGTGGGGGAGCGCGAGGTGAACGGGAACCGCTTCCGGCTGGAGGGTTCGTTCTCGCATCCATTCGGTGAGACGCCGGCGCAGCGGGGAACGCTGAGCGTGGAGGTGGCGGCGAATCCGCGCTGGGCATCCGGCTTCGGCGTGTTCGCCAGGTACGTGCGGGGGCAGGACTACTACAACATCCTCTTCCTGGAGCGCATCAGCCTCTGGCAGTTCGGGCTCGTCTTCGAGCTGAACCCGGGAGCGAGGTTGAAGACAGACAGTGGGAAGCCCCCTGGCTTCCAGTGACGTTCGTCCCGACGTGGGCTAAGCACGGCACCGACATGGACACCTCCGCTTCCCCGCGCACCGTCACCGGCCGCGTCGACGTGCATCCTCGTGGCTTCGGCTTCCTCACCGTGCAGGAGCCCGGCACTCCGGAGGTGCTGTCCGCCTTCATTCCTCCTCCGGACCTGAACCCCCTGTTCGCGGGTGATGTCGTCTCCGCCACCGTGACGGCGTCCGGCGAGGGACGGTGGACCGCGTCTGGCCTGTCGCTCATGGAGCGCACCCGCACCGTCGTCTACGGCGAGGTCGTGTCGCGCAAGGGCGCCTTCTTCCTGCGCATCGACAAGGAGGTCTCCAACACCGACTGGCCCCTGGACCCGGGCACCACCCCCGTCCAGCACAACGACGCTGTCGTCGCCCGCATCGCGGACGGAAAGGTCGTCCTCCTCTATCGCCTGGAGCCCGGCGCGGACCGCTCCCTGGAGCGGGTCATCGCCCGCCACGGACTCCATCGGGACTTCCCCTCGGAGGTCGTCCAGGAAGCCCTCCGTGCGAAGGAGACCCCCCACGCCCTGGGCGGCGCCCGGCGCGACCTGCGCTCCATCCCCACCGTCACCGTGGACGCGCCGTCCACCCGCGACATCGACGACGCCATCTCCGTGCTGCCCGCGGGCCCTGACGGCGCCCTGCGCCTGCTCGTGTCCATCGCGGACGTGAGCGAGTCCGTGAAGGAGAACACCCCCCTGGACCTGGAGGCCCGCGCCCGCGCCACCAGCGTCTACCTGGCGGGCCGCGTGCTCCCCATGCTCCCGGAGGAGCTGTCCGCGCACTGGCTCAGCCTGGTGCCCAACGAGGAGCGCCACTGTCTCACCGTTGAATTGCGCATCGACCCGGACGGCCGTGTCACCGCCGCGGATGTCTATGAAAGCCTCATCCGCTCCTGGGCACGGCTGAACTACGACGAGGTCGCGGCCTTCCTCGACGACAACTCCATCTCCCCCGCCATGGAGCCCGTGCGCGAAGCCATGCCCTGGTTCCGACTGGCATCCGCGCGGCTCGCCGTGTCCCGAGGGGCTCGCGGCGGCATGGCCATGTCCCGCGACGAGGCGCGCTTCACCTTCGACACCGCCACGGGCGCCGTGTCCGGGCTCGCCGGGGAGAAGGACACCTCCGCGCACAACATGATTGAGCGCTTCATGGTCGCGGCCAACGAAGCCATCGCCACCTGGCTGATGACCCGTGGCGTGCCCACCGTGTACCGCGTGCATGAACAGCCGGATCCGCAGCGCGTGGCGGACGTGAACGCGTTCGCGTTGCACTCGGGGTTCGCGGCGGGCTTCGGCGCGCAGCTCACCCCGCTGGCCCTGGCCACGTTCGACCGGCAGATCTCCGGAGCGAAGGCGGAGGCCGCGCTGCGCTCCGTGCTGCGCCGGTCGCTGGGCCCGTCCCGCTACACCGTGAAGCCGGGCCCGCACTTCGGGCTCGCGGCGCAGCTGTACCTGCACTTCACGTCGCCCATCCGCCGGTACGCGGACCTGGCCGTGCACCGGCTCATCAAGGCGTACCTCCACGGCCGGCGCGACTTCGTGCACGAGGACCCGGAGATCGAATCGCTCTCCCAGCACATCAACGTGCGCGCCCGCTCCGCCAACCGCGCGGAGGTGGACCGCCACCACGAGTTGGAAGCGCGCTTCATGTCCACCCGCATCGGGCAGCAGTTCCCCGCGCGCATCGTGCGAGTGAAGCCCTTCGGCCTCGTCGCGCAGCTGGATGGCATGTGGGTGGAGGGCATGGTGCCGGCGGAAGGACTCGCGGGCGGCCCCTACCGTCCGGACACGCGTGAGCTGTCCATGGTGGGCAAGACGCGGACCTTCACCGTGGGCATGCCCATCACCGTGAAGGTCGTCTCCACGGATGAGCAGCTGGGCCGGGTGGAGTTCGCCCTGGTCGAATAGCCATGGGCGCGATATCGGCCAAGGAGATCGACGGTTACGAATTCGATTGGCTCGCGAGCGACGTGGAGGGACACGTCGCCCTGCTGAGCACGGCGGGGGGAGGTTATGTGCCGTGCGAAGTCTTGCAGGACACGGACGCCCTGGATGCCGCCATCAACGCCATTCTCGTGTCCCCTGTCTCTTCAGAGGTGCGCTTCGCGCCGAGCGTGGCGGAGGGCTGCGAGAACACCTGGCGGATGATGGCGGAGCGGGGCGTGTTCGCTTTCGACGCGGATCCGTATGGGGGACCGTACAAGCGGGTGGCCATGCCCGAGCGACCCATCCGGGTCGGGGAGCTGGCTGAGGCCGCCAGACCGTTGGTGCGCCGGATGGCCCTCGAAGGTCTGCGGTTCTCCGAGCTCGAAAAGATCGACAACGACGTCCTGGTTCGACGGGACGGACCGAAACCCTGATTGAAAAGCATGAGTGAACCGACAGACCCTGGCTTTCATGGCACCTATACGTGGGAGGTGCCGGATGAAGGCCCCGGCGCACAGACCTCCCCACGGCATTTCTTCCCCGGGAACACCGCCGCAGGACAGGACGGCTTGCTGGTGCGTGTCACGCCAGCAGGCGGTGCACCCTGGCTGGGGATGTTCGCGTCCGGAAACGTGAAGGGTGCGGGAGTCAGCCGCGTCCTAGCAATGCCAAGCCCGGAGAAGCTCTGTGTCGTGTCACGAGGTGCGGGCTATCTCGTCACGGCCCGCGACCCCAGCACTTGGGAGCCAGTCCAGGTGGCGTCCGTGATGGACGTCCGCGCCGTGCCTGCGGCTGGAGTCGTGGTGTTCGCGGACTTCACCGAAATGGTGGCCTACGGCGCGGAAGGCCTGCGGTGGCGGACGAAGCGGCTGTCATGGGATGGCATGAAGATCGTCCAGGTGACGGAGCGCTCCATCATCGGTGAGTACTGGGACATGCGGACGGAGGCGACGCAGACGTTCGAGGTCGACCTCGCCACGGGAGCGCAGAAGGGCGGCGTGGATGAGTGACGTGTTCTCGATTCCTGACGAGCTTGAGCTTCTTGAGTTCTTCAGCGCGGAACCGGTCGAACGGTCCGTCGAAGATGGCTACTGGTGCTACGAAGTCTCGGACCGCCGTGGCGTCAGGCTGCGGTTCTCATTCAATCTCTTCGAGCGGTCGGTGCAAACCGCCCTCCAGGTCATGGACTCGCCACTGATCACTGTCTGCCATGAAGGGGCAGAATCAATGACAGTCTCGGGCAAGACCATGACATGCCGCTTCTCGTATCAAGGAAGTGATGCCCGGCTGGTGCTGCGCCTGGATGATTCAATCAATCTGGATTGGTCAAGCCTTCGGAAATACTGAACATGGATTACGACGCCGTCATTGCTTCACTCCGCCCGGACGTCCAGCGTGGCCTCTCCGTGGAGGATACAGTCGTGGCGCTCCATGACGCAGGCCTGCCTCTAGCCAAGAGCATCATGGGGCTGGCGCAGCTCCATGGCCTGCCCTTCGGTGATGCGAAGTTCATCGCCGCGGGCCACCCTGTCTGGCGCGGCATCGTCAAGGCGGCGGAACCGCTGCACGATGACCTGGAGGCCTACGCGGAGAAGATGAAGGGGGGCGGTAATCCCGATGATCTCTGAGACGAGCAAGGCCTGGATTCAAGCCGGGAAGATCCTCGCGGAGAATCCAGGGGCCCAGGTCCGTTGCCCGGAAAAAGCAGATGGCTTCCTCACCGTTCAAGATGTGACTGCTCCAACAGACCCGACACGGTTCGAGCGGTATCTGGTCTGCGACGTCTGTGGAGCACGCAACATCCTCCTCATGCGGGAGTGACTCACCCCGCCAGCGGCAACCCGTCCGTGGACTCCACCAGGACGTTGCCGGGCACCCAGCCCAGCAGCCCGGTGGACGACCTCACCAGGTACAGGACCTCCCCCTTCGCGGGGACGCTCGCGGCCAGCACCGTCACCTTGGAGCCCTGCGCCGTCGTGGCCAGCACCGCGGAACCGGTGCGGCTCTGCGTCAGCGGGAAGGACTTCTTCACCGTGGCCGTGACCTCCTTCCCGGGCTCGGCCGTCACCGCGTACAGCTCCTGTGGCACGTGCACCAGCTTCCACGCCTTGCGGTCCAGGGTGTACTTGTCCCGCTTCTGCCAGAACCCCATCCACCTATCGACCAGGACGATGCCGTTGCCCTTCGCCTCGGTCAGCGCGTGCACGTCTCCCAACAGCTTCACTGCCTTGCCGTCGTAGCCGTAGACGAAGTAGCGGTGACCGTCGTCCAGCTCCCCCAGCGTCTGGACCAGCAGCTCCTTCCACTTGTCGCCCGTGTCCAGGTCCACCACCTGGAAGCCCGGCACTTCGTTGCCGGCCGCGTCGCCCTTCAACGTCGCGCCGCCCACCTTCAAGGTGAACTTCCCGTCCTCCCCCGCCGTGAGCGACACCGCCTCCGGCTTGCCGTCCCCGTCCAGGTCCACCTGAGTGGACTTCACGAACTCACTGCTCTGCGCGGAGGCAGGCGCACCAGCGAACAGCACGGCGGACGACAACACGGCCAGCAGGGACGTCTTCACGGGAGCAGGACCTCGGTCGGAGAACAGGACCTCGCCACGCTAGCCGCCCGAGCGGCGGAAGCGCCCCCGGAAGTGCTGGTCCAGGTACACCTCCGCGTGCGCCAGGGATTCTCGTGTCTCGGGAGCCAGGGTCAGCGAGGCCGCGGCCACCCGGGCCTGACGCATCGCGGGACCCCTTCCGCCCTCAGCGGAACCCACACCGCGCACCACCGCGTCCACCTTGGCGTGCGCGGTATCCACTACGCCCTTCGCCTCCTCCAGGGACACCTCTCCCTCCGCCAGCGCGTTGAACAGCTGGCAGCGGTAGCGACGGCAGGCCTCGGGGCGCTCCTCGTACACGGTGCAGCACAGACCCTCCAGGGCGGCGCAGCGCTGGGGCAACACCTCCGTGCCGTCCTCCTTCACGGACAGCGACAGGCCGCGCTGGCGCAGGGCCTCCGCCTCGGGGGGCCGCAGCGGCACCTGGGTGAAGAGGGTGCCGTCACAGCACATGCCGCAGTGGAGACAGAGGGTGGACAGGGCGGAGGACATGGCGTGCTCCCGGGATAACGCCTCGCGGGGAGGCGAGTCATCCCCGACGTGTGTCGCACCAACCTCTGTCCCCCAAGGCATGCCTTGTCTCACCAGTAGACATGCGACATGTCCCTTGTGTTCCATGTGTCGGAATCACCCTGTGTTTCCGGGGTCCGCGCGACCCGAGGGGAGGGACAGGTCCGCACCTGTCTTGGAAGGTGATGCGCCTGTCCGTGAAGGAAATCCCCGACTCGTGAGAAACCAATTCGCGACAGTCCAATGCGTGGCCGCCGCTCCAGCCCGAAGGTCTCAGTGCAGAAGGGATGAATGATCTCCACTCTGTGGGAATCCGAGTTCCCCGGGTCACGCGTAACTGGGGACAACACAGTTTCTTCGGACGTCGTAGGATCATGCCCCGTAGGACATCAGGGAGCCCCCGCATGCACACTGACACTCACGACGCGCCGGCCGGCCGCGAAGCCCTCCTCGGATACCGGATGGGAACCGAGCTCAGCGCGGCGGCCTCGTTTGGTTCGGACTTCTCTCCCGGACGTCTGGTGCAGCTGTCCCTGGAGCACCTGACGCTCCACCTGGAGTCGCGCGCGGTGCCCCGCAAGGGACAGGCCGCGTCCGTGGTGGTGGGTGAAGGCGAGCGGTGGGCCACCGCGCTGGACGCGGAGGTGATTGGCGTCAACGCCATGCGCCCGGAGGTGAGCCTGCGCTTCGTCGCGCCGCCGCTGGACGCGGGCCGCCGCATCGTGGGCCTGTTGGAGTCGCTGCGTGACAACGGCCTGCTGCTCACGCCGGAGACGCGGCCTGTGTGGCGCGAGCAGATCGACCACGCGGACCGCGTCGCGCGCATCTGTGAAGCGCTCGCGTCCCGCCAGGCCCGCGGCGTGCTGCGCTCGCGCGATGGCCAGACCGTGGCGGAGGTCACCTGCGCCTTCTTCGAGCCGCTCCAGGACGCGTTCGGCTGGCAGCTGCACGGGACGCTTCCCCCCGGGCCCCTCACCCTGGAGGCGTTCGGCTACTCCAGCGTGGTGCACTTCCAGATGGACGCCGCGCGCGTGGAGGGTGGCCTGCTGCTGATGCCGGCGCCCACGTCGCTGGTGCGCTTCCGCCACCGCTGGCTGCGCCGCACGCAGGCCCACGCGTCCTGCACGGTGGAGTTCGACCATCCGCTCTGGCCCCAGGTGCACGTGCACCGCGGCCTGCTGGATGTCTCCTACGAAGGCCTGTCCTTCCTCACCGAGCCCGGCGAGGACCTGATGTACCCGGGCCTGCGCCTGCCGGTGATGGAGGTCGGGCTGGAGGGCCACGCGCCGGTGCGCCTGCGCGCGGAGGTGCGCAACATCTCCAGCACGCCCAACGGCCGCCGCTGCGGCGTGAGCGTCCGGCCCCTGGACGCCGAAGGGGCCCGCGCGTGGCGCGCGCTGGTGGAGGCCCAGGCCCACCCCACCACCCAGGTGGAAGGCGACTGGAACGACGCCACCTGGAAGCTCTTCGAGCGCTCCGGCTACTTCCGCCTCCCGGGCAAGGAGCCGGAGAAGTTCACCAGCCTGCGCGACCAGTTCTCCCGCACGCAGGACAAGCTCCAGGAGGCGCCGCTGCTGGGCTACCGCGTGGTGCGCCCCGCGGAGGACGGCATGGAGGCCACGCTGTCCGTGCTCAAGCCCTACGCGGGCAGCTGGATGGCGCACCAGCTGGCGCGGCACCAGCCCCCGGGCAGCCGCTCCACCGCTCGCGAGGCCCTGCGCGACATCTACCTGCGCGGCTACGAGCCCACCCAGGTGGACCCGGAGGTGAAGTGGTTCTTCGCCTACTGCGAGGCGAACGTGCGCTGGGTGCGCTACACGAAGTTCGACTTCGCCACCTGGTACGCGCACACCGGCCAGACGTGCCTGGTGCCCTTCCGCCTGATGGAGGGCGAGGTGGACAGCGCCTGGACGCAGCCCGCGAACATCGCCCTGGGCGCACCCACCCAGGAGGAGCGGGCCAGCTTCTTCGCCCGCGTGGCCGACACCCGCCCGGAGGCTTACAGAGAAGCGCTGGACCTGGTGCCGGAGCGCTTCGACCTGGAGACCACGCGCACCGGCTGGGGTGACGCCGGCCTGTCCCGCGAGCGTGAGCTGGTGGTGGCCCGCCATGAAGGCCGCGCCGTGGCCTTCGCGGTGTTCGAGTCCGCGCAGCCGGGCCTCAACCTCTTCAACGTGCTGGACGGCGTGCGCCTGGTGCCGCTGGAGGACGATGCGCGGCCGGAGGTGCAGGACGCGTTCGTGGCGCTGCTGGGCCGCGCGGCGGAGTGGTACCGCGCGCGCGACCGCAAGGTGTTCGTCCACTACGTGGAGGCCACCTGCGTGGAGTACGCGGAGCGCGTGTCCCTGGCGGACCTGGGCGACGGCAAGCTGTGGGTGATGTCCGCCCGCCTGCTGCCGGAGTTCCTGGAGCACCTCTGCGAGTCCACCACGCCGCGCGCGACGTAGTGGACTCGAGGGCGGGGGGCCTTAGAGCCCCTCGTCGTCCGGGTCCGGGTAGGACTCCAGCTCCTCTTCTTCCTCCTCCACCGGGACGGGCGCCTTGGCGTGGCGCCCCTTGCCGCCCTTGGCTTCGCGCGGCGGAGCGCCGACGTCCGAGTCCGGGCCCACGATGTAGCCCTGGCGCCCCTGCTGGACGCGGCGCAGCAGGCCTTCCTGCTCCAGCGCCTCCAGCAGCCGCGCGAAGGTGGAGAAGCCGTGGTCGCGCTCGTCGAAGTCGGGCTCCTTGCGGACGATGGTCTCCTTGACGAGCGACGGGTTGAGCGGGCCGGTCGCGCGGCGCAGCAGGCTCTGCACCACCTCGCGCGCGACGGCGGGCACCTCCGCCTTGGGCTTGCCGCCCTTGGACTCGGCGCCTTCCTTGCCGCCCTTGTCGTGGCCCTTGTCGTGGCCCTTCCCGCCCCGCTTGCCGCCCTTGCCCTCGTCGGACTTGGAGCCCCGGCCGCCGTGGTCCTTGTCCTTGTGCGAGGACTCGCCCCGGTTCTTGGGCTTCATGTAGATGAACTGGTCGCACGCCCGCACGAACATCTGGGAGCTGGCCTCGCGCACGGCCAGGCCAATGACGGTGCGGCCGTTCTCACGCAGCTTGTACGCCAGGGGGCAGAAGTCGCTGTCGCCGGAGGCGATGACGAAGGTGTCAATCTGCTCGCGCGCGTAGCACAGCTCCAGCGCGTCGATGACCAGGCGCATGTCCGCGCTGTTCTTGCCAGCGCGGGTGGAGGGGGGCACGTCCACCAGCTCCACGCCCACGTCGTGCAGGCGCTGCTTCGCGTCCTCGAAGCGCGACCAGTTGCAGTACGCGCGGCGGAAGACGACCTTGCCCTGCTCCAGGAGCTGGTCCAGGGCGGGCTGCAGGTCGAAGTTGTTGGCGCTGATGCCGGTGTTGGTGACCAGGTTCTCGAAGTCGATGAAGAGGGCGATGCGGTGCTGCTCGTCGGTGCGTCCAGCCAAAGGTGCCTCGTATTCGTATGCGAGCGGTCCTTGGCTCGCGTGCGCGCCACCCTACTGTGGGGAAGCTGCCTCACGCACGGCCTGTGTTCCGCCGCTGAACATTCAGTGCTGCCCACCCTACGTTTAGGCCTGAGCCCGGGGGCAGCGCCCCCGTGCCACGGAGGTGTCACCATGATGCACGGATTCACCAGACGTTGGCGAGCCATGGCGTGGACCGCGCCGACGCTCGGTCTCTTGTTGTGCGCAGGTCCCGCGCTGGCGAGTGAGCCTACGGTCACCAAGGACGGCGACCAGGCCGGGCAGATGGTGGCGAATTACACCAATCCTGCGAGCAGCAGCCCGTCGAACGTTCCGAGCACCATCCCCACCCTGACACCGGACATCGTCGCCCCGGGCCAGGCCGTGCGGCAAATCACCCCGGACCCGGACAAGATGCGCCAGGTCAGCGGACCCGTGGTGAAGCGGTCCGGGTTGATTCTGTATGTGCGGGACGTGACCGGGCCGGTGGTGCCACTGGATATGAGCAACCTGACCATCTACAAGCCACCGCTCAAGGGGCAGCAGGTCCTGGCCCTCTACCAGGTGGACGAGACGGACAACGTGGCCCTGTCCCTCCAGGGGGAGAAGCTGGACTAGTTCGGCTTCGCGCCGCCGCCGCGCACCTCGTCCAGGACGCTCAGGTCCACGAGCCCCGCGACGTCGTCACTGGGGATGAAGCCCAGTGACTTCGCGTGCTCGGCGGACGTCTTCAGCGCGGCGGGCACCGGGTCCAGGCTCGGCTCCAGGCGGGAGAACGCGTCCTGGAGCACGGGCGCCGGCAGGGGCTTGCGCGTGAGCTGGCCGAAGGCGGCGTTGACGGACGTGGCGAAGGCCGCGGGGTCCGCGCGCCAGCGCTCGGTGAGCCGCACGTGGATGCCCAGGAGCGCCGCGATGCGCGGGCGCTGCGTCTCCAGCACCTTCTTCGTCGTCACCACCACCGTGGTGGGGAAGCGCTTGTCCGGCCAGAGGTCGCGCTCGTCCACCAGGATGTGACCGCCCCCTTCGGCGAGCATGCGCGCGCCCCAGGGCTCGGGCACCCACGCGCCCTCGATGGCGCCCTGGAGGTACTGGGCCAGGATGTCCGGGTTGCTGATGGGAATCACCTGCACGTCGCCGCCCGCGTCCGTGGAGATGCTCAGCTTCTGCGCCTTCAGCCAGGTGCGCAGGGCGATGTCCTGCGTGTTGCCCAGCTGCGGCGTCGCCAGCTTCTTGCCCTTGAGCTCCGCGGCCGTCTTCGCGTTCTTCACCACCAGCACCGCGCCGCCGTTCACCGCGCCCGCGATGATGCGCAGCTCCTTGCCGGCCTTGAGGTACGTGTTGATGGCGGGGCCCGGGCCTACGTAGGCCACGTCCACGGAGCCCGCCACCAGCGCCTCCATGGCCGCGGGGCCCGCGTTGAACTGCCGCACCTCCACGTGGCCCATGCCGGGCTGCGACCCGAAGAGCCCCTCCGAGTTCGCCACCAACGCCTGCGCGTGCGTGATGTTGGGGAAGAAGGCCACGCGCAGGGGCGCGTTGGCGCCGGAGGGCGTGTCCTTCTTGCAGGACGTGACACCCGTCAGGAGGACGACGCAGACACCGAGGAGCAGGGACAGCGGACGCGCGGAAGCCATGGTGCGTCACGCTAATGGAGATTCCCCGCCTGTTATCAATGCCCGTGAGTGCGCAAGCGTCTTGAGGCTCACACGGACGCCGTCAGGCCCCACCGGCGCCGCAGGCGCGTCTCCACCGTCTGGAAGAGGACGCGATCCACCGTGATGCCGATGAGGATGATGGCCAGCATCACCGCCATCACCTGGGACACGTCCATCAGCTCGCGGCCCATGGTGAGCAGCTGGCCCAGGCCGCCGGAGACGAAGAGCAGCTCGCCCGCGAGCAGCGCGCGCCACGCGAAGCTCCACCCCAGCTTGAGGCCGGTGACGATGCCGGGCAGCGCGCCGGGCAGGAGCACGCCGAAGTAGAAGCGCAGGCCCCGCACGCCCAGGGTCCTGGCCACGCGGGCCAGCTGCGGGTCCAGGCCGTTGACCGCGTCCTCGGTGGCGATGGCGATGCCCAGCACGCTGCCCATCACCACCACGAAGAGGATGGCGGTGTCGTTGAGGCCGAACCACAACAGGGCCAGGGGCAGCCAGCAGATGGAGGGCAGGGCTTGCAGGCCCATCACCACCGGCTTCACCGCGTTGCGGAAGAAGGACAGCCGCGCGATGCAGATTCCCAGCGGCACGCCGATGCCCACGGACATGAGATAGGCGCGCGTCAGCCGGCCCAGCGAGCGCAGCGTGGCGCCGCCCAGCTGTCCGTCGCGGGCCATGGCGATGAGCGCCTGGACCACCTCCAGCGGTCCGGGGAACAGGTGCTTGTTCCACACGCCCGAGCGCGACAGCCCCTCCCAGAGCGCGAAGAGCAGCGCGATCATCCCCAGCTTCTGCGCCCACTTCAGCATGGCGGTGTCCCCTCTAACGGCCGGTCACGACGCTGGCGCGAGGCAGGCTGGACGGCGTGCGCGTGCGGCGCTGCACGGGCTCCGCGGGAGGGACCTCCAGCGCGTTGTCCTCCGAGGCACGCAGTCGGTGGCGGATGTCGCGCGCCATCGCGTCCAGGGACGGGTCCTCCAGCGAGCGCGGCATGGGCAGGTGGATCTCCAGGTCCTCCACCACGCGGCCCGGACGGGGCGCCATCAGCACCACGCGGGTGCCCAGCATCAGCGCCTCCTGCACGTCGTGGGTGACGAACACCACGGTCTTGCCGGAGCGCAGCCAGATGGCCTGCAACATCTCCTGCATGTGCACGCGCGTCTGGGCGTCCAGCGCGCCAAAGGGTTCGTCCATCAGCAGCACGGTGGGGTCCACCGCGAGCGCCCGGGCCAGGCTGGCGCGCATCTTCATGCCGCCGGAGAGCTGGTGGGGCAGCGTGTCCTCGAAGCCCTCCAGGCGCACGCGCTGGATGAAGGCGTTGGCCCGCTCGCGGCGCTCGGCGCGGGGCACGCCCCGGGCGCCCAGCGCGAAGGTGATGTTGCCGCGCACGGTGAGCCACGGGAACAGCGCGGCCTCCTGGAACATCAGGAGCCGGTCCGGACCGGGCCCGTGGATGGGCTTGCCGTCAATGGCCACGCGGCCGCCGGTGGGCACCACGTGGCCGGCGAGCGCGTAGAGCAGCGTGGACTTGCCGCAGCCGGACGGGCCGAGCAGGCAGACGAACTCACCCGAGCGGACGTTGAGGTTCACGTCCTTCAGCGCCACGACCTTGTTGGAGTAGTGGTGGTCCAGCTGGGCGATGGAGATCTTCGCCCGGTCCGCGTCCACGTTCGCGGGCCGCAAGAGGTATGGCGCCGCCTGGCGCAGGCCCCGCATCCGCTCGATGAGGCGTCGAAACATTCGCCACAACCTATTCACCTGCCCCGCGGTCGCACAGGAGGGGCCTGGAAGCGGGCAGGCGCCTTTCACTGTAGGACAGGAAGTGAAATCCGCGGCGCACGTCCGGCTGCTTTTCGACGCGCTCTGTTGTCCTTCAGGAGACGGTGGCCCGCTCCGCCTTGCGGTGCGCCAGCGTGCGGGAGAGCAGCCACAGGCTCAGGGCGAGCACGCCCAGGCCCACGACGGTGAAGGCGCCGCCCACGCGCAGCGACGCCTTGCGGTCGTCCTGGAACACCTCGAGTGCGTCCGTGCGGGGACCGGTGAGGTAGCGCCGCACGGTGTCCGCGAAGGCCTGGGCCTCCGGCTCGGCCTCCGTCCATTGGTAGGCGAGCGGCTGGACGCCAGAGCGCGTCTGCAGCTGGGCCCGGAAGATGGGCGCCGCGCCCTTGCGGGTGCTGCGGCTGCGGGCCACCTCCACGCCCTGGATGTCCGCGGGCGCGTAGCGGCCCACCTCGTCGTGGCTCAACCAACTGGAGCGGGTGAGGACGCACGGGCCCTGGGGTTCGCAGCGCAGGTCCATGCGCGCGTTCTGGCCGAGGAAGAACACCCCCAGCACCAGGAAGGGCAGGGCGAGCATCAGGAAGGCCGTGGCACCGATGGCGGTGGCGCGGCTGCGTCGGTAGGCGGGGGGCGAACGCACGGCCTGTTTCTATAGACCCGCGCGACCCAGGGGGGCAGTGCTTTCGAGTGTCGCCCTCCAGGCAGGCGGGCGGCCCGGGCTGTTCAGCGGCGGTCCCCTCTGGCGGGCCGGGTGGGGAAACGCAGGGCGGCGGACGGGCACTTGCGACATGGGTCCCAAGTCCGCACCCCTTGTCCTGGGACATTCAGCACTTCGCCCGGAAGGAGTCCTCATCCCATGAAGGCCGTGGCCGTCATGTTCCCCTCGCGCGAGGTGCGCGTCCTCGACGTTCCCGAACCGCGGCTGCACTCGCCCACCCAGGTCAAGGTGCGCACGCTGGAGGTGGGCGTGTGCGGCACCGACCAGGAGATCCTGAAGGGAGACCACGGCGCGGCGCCGAAAGGAGAGGACCACCTCATCCTGGGCCACGAGTGCCTGGGCGAGGTGATGGAGGTGGGCGCGCACGTGCAGGGCCTGAAGCCGGGGGACCTGGTGGTGCCCCGGGTGCGCAGGCCCTGTCCGCACACGCGCTGCCCGGCGTGCAGCCACGGCTACCCGGACTTCTGCGTGACGGGGGACTACACGGAGCGCGGCATCCAGGGCGCGCACGGCTTCTGCTCGGAGCACTTCGTGGAGGACGCGGCCTACCTGCACAAGGCGGACGACGGCTTGCGCGGCGTGGCCGTGCTCACCGAGCCGCTCACCATCGCGGAGAAGGGCCTGCGCGAGGTGGCGCACATCCAGTCCCGCCTGCCGTGGAAGCTGAACCCCGGCAAGGCGCTGGTGCTGGGCGCGGGGCCCGTGGCGCAGCTGGGGGCCATGGCGCTGATGCGCGCGGGCTTCGACGTGACGGTGTACTCGCGCAGCCCCAAGCCCAACGAGAAGGCCGCCGCATCCGAGGCGGTGGGCGCGCCGTACATCTCCTCGAAGGAGGTGACGGTGGAGGCCTTGAAGAAGCAGCTGGGCGGCGTGGACCTCATCTACGAGGCGACGGGGGCGTCGAAGGTGGCCTTCGACTCGCTCCAGGTGCTGGAGGAGAACGGCGTGCTCATCTTCACCGGCGTGCCCGGACGCGAGGAGCCGCTGGAGCTGCAAGGTGACCAGGTGCTGGGGCAGCTCGTCCTGGGCAACCGGGTGATGTTCGGCACGGTGAACGCGTCGGACAGTGACTTCCGTGAAGCGCTGGAGGACCTGGCCCGCTTCCGCGCGAAGTGGCCGGGGAGATTGGAGGCGCTCATCACCCAGCGCCACCCGCCGTCGGAGTTCGTGAAGGTGGTGGAAGCGAAGGGCGGCATCAAGCACGTCATCTCGTTCCAGGAGCATGCCCGGTGAACCTGCATCACTCGGACCTGAAGGGCGGCGTGGCCATCGAGGACCACGGCATCATCGGCGACCTGCGCACGGTGGCGCTGGTGGGCTACGAGGGCACCATCGACTGGATGTGCTTTCCGCACTTCGACAGCCCCAGCATCTTCGCGGCGCTGCTGGACCCTGAGAAGGGCGGGTACTGGCGCGTGTCCCCGGAGCCGGACAACGTCCAGAAGCGGCAGTTCTACTGGCCGGACACCAACGTGCTGGTGACGCGCTTCTACACGCCCGACGGCGTGGGGGAGCTCATCGACCTGATGCCGCTGGGCAAGGGGGCGAGGGCGGAGGGGCGCGAGGTCCTGCGGCGCATCCGCGTGGTGCGCGGGCAGATGTCCTTCCGCATGGAGTGCTTCCCGGCGTTCAACTACGCCCGGGACGAGCATGAGACGCACGTGGTGAACGGCGGCGCGGCCTTCGTCTCCAAGGGCCTGAGCATGCAGCTGGTGACGCCCATCCCGCTGAAGCAGGACAAGAACGGCGTCGTCGCGCACTTCACGCTGAAGGAGAGCCAGTCCGCGGTCTTCACCCTGCGCGAGGGCGGCGTGGAGGGCTGCCACCACCACCTGCACACGCACGACTCCGCGGAGAAGCTCTTCCGCGACACGGTGGACTACTGGCGCCACTGGGTGTCCAAGTGCAAGTACACGGGGCGGTGGCGGGAGATGGTGCAGCGCTCGGCGCTGGCGCTGAAGCTGATGACCTTCGAGCCGTCCGGGGCCATCATCGCGGCGCCCACGTGCAGCCTGCCGGAGTCCCCCGGCGGCACGCGCAACTGGGACTACCGCTTCTGCTGGCTGAGGGACGCGGCCTTCACCGTCTACGCGTTCATCCGCATCGGCTTCAACGAGGAGGCCGCCGCGTTCATGCGCTGGGTGGAGGCGCGCTGCGCGGAGAACGGGGACGGGCCGCTGCCGCTGATGTTCCGCCTGGACGGCGGCCGGGTGCCGGACGAGGAGGAATTGCATCACCTGCGCGGCTATGGCGGCGCGCGTCCGGTGCGCATTGGCAACGCGGCGGCGGACCAGCTGCAGCTGGACATCTACGGGGAGCTGATGGACTCCGTGTACCTGTCCAACAAGTACGCGGCGCCCATCTCCTATGACTTCTGGCGGCACCTGCGGCGGCTGGTGGATTGGGTGTGCGACCACTGGCAGAAGGAGGACGAGGGCATCTGGGAGATTCGCGGTTCGCGCCGGCAATTCGTCTATTCGAAGCTGATGTGCTGGGTGGCGGTGGACCGGGCCATCCGGCTCGCGGACAAGCGCAGCCTGCCGGCGGACCGGGCGAAGTGGCTGAAGACGCGCGACGCCATCTTCGAGGAGATCATGGAGAAGGGCTGGTGCCAGGAGAAGGGCGCCTTCATCCAGGCCTACGGGCACGAAGCGCTGGACGCGGCGAACCTCCTGATGCCGCTGGTGTTCTTCCTGTCGCCGGTGGATCCGCGGATGATCTCCACGCTGGACGTCATCCGGAAGGCTCCGAAGGAGGGAGGCCTGACGTCGGACGGTCTGGTGTTCCGCTACGAGGCGGACGAGAAGCTGGATGGGATTGAAGGCAGCGAAGGCACCTTCAACCTGTGCAGCTTCTGGCTGGTGGAGGCGATGACGCGCGCGAGCAGCGTCCGGCCGGACCTGCTGGACGAGGCGCGGCTCATCTTCGAGCGGATGCAGGGCTACGCGAACCACGTGGGGCTGTACGCGGAGCAGACGGGCATGTCCGGCGAGGCGATGGGCAACTTCCCGCAGGCGCTCACGCACCTGTCGCTCATCAGCGCGGCATATAACCTGGACCGGACGTTGGGCCGCCACGATTGACGGAGGGGACGGTAGACTCGCGCGCACCCGCCATGCCCGACCTGTACCCGCTGCTGTTCCGTTTCGCCGTCAAGGCGGATGCCCAATACGACGTGCTGAGCCGCCGCGTGCGCAAGGGGCTGGGCATCGCCCCGCCGCTGCGCATCCTGCCGTACCGGGGCTACGGCACCCCGGAGCGCGTGGTCATCAAGGCGCGCGTGCTGGAGGAGCGCAAGGTGACGCCCCAGCGCCAGCGCCACACGCTGTGGAGCAGCGCCGTGGCCTCCTACAAGCGCTACATGACGCGGGAGATTTCCAGCGCGCACGTGGCGGTGCGCTGGGGGGAGAAGCGCTGGGAGGGCGTGACGGACGAGGAGGGCTTCCTGGAGCTATGGGTGCCTCCGCCCGAGGGCGTGCGCTCCGGCTGGCACATGGTGGAACTGGAGCTCCTGTCGCCGGAGGCGGAAGGGGTGCCTCGCGTGTCCGCGCCGGTGCGGGTGGCGGGGACGAGCGCGGAGTTGGGCGTCATCAGCGATATCGACGACACGGTCATCGCCACGGGGGTGACGGATCCGCTCAAGCGCGCGTGGGCGTTGTTCCTCACGGAGCACCGGGGGCGGCTGCCCTTCCCGGGCGTGGACGCGTTCTACGCGGCGCTCCAGGCGGGCGCGAGCGGCACGGCGGACAACCCCATCTTCTACGTGTCCAGCAGCCCGTGGAACCTCTACGAGCACCTGGACGAGTTCCTCTCCATCCACCGCATCCCCATTGGCCCGCTGCTGCTGCGTGACTGGGGCCTGTCACGGCATGGCTTCGCGCCGGGCGGCGGGCACGGGCACAAGCTGGACAAGATTCGCGGCGTGCTGGAGACGCTGTCGCATCTGCCCTTCGTGCTGATTGGGGACAGCGGCCAGGAGGACGCGGAGCACTACCGCACCATCGTGCGCGAGTACCCGGGCCGCATCCGCTGCGTCTACATCCGCAACGTGCCGGGGGGCTCCAAGCGCGGCGAGGAGATGGAGACCATCGCGAAGGACATCCGCGACGCGGGCAGTGAGCTGGTCGCCGTGGACGACACGGTGGCCGCCGCGAGGCACGCGGCGCGCGCCGGGTGGATCCGCTGGGAGGAGGTCCCGGAGGTGGAGGCCCACCGCCGCGAGGACGCCGCGCGGAGCGCCCTGGGCGAGCGGGGCTGAAGATTTCCAACCCCGCGCGTCACGGCGCGGTGACACGTGAACGGGTGACGTGTTGTGGCTTGAGGGCGGGGAGAGGGCTGTGGCACACGCGGGCCTCCCTCGTTTCATCCCCCCGAGGTCGTCCACATGTCGCGAAACACCCTGAAGTGGTCCGTGCTGGCTTCCGCGCTGTTCCTGGGAGCGTGCAACAACGCACCGTCCGAGCCGGCGCCCGAGTCCACCCAGTCCGTGCGCACGGTGGAGTCGAAGCTCAGCCAGATCGAGCTGGAGTGGGAAGGCCCCACGCCGCTGCTCGAGTCGATCATGGAGGCCGGCAACGACGAGTGCGACACGCACAACAACTGGTGTGACGGCACGCTGGACGTGTACGGCTTCCCCTGGTCCTCCACGCAGACGCCGACGCTGTCGGACGCGGTGGAGTCCGTGTTCGCGCTGATGCAGGACCCGCGCGAGCAGAGCCGCATCAACTGGCAGGACCGGGGCACCGTGCCGTTCAGCACGCTGTCCGACGCGCTCTTCTTCTTCGACGCGCTGGACCCGCACCTGCTCACGGAGATTGGCAACGGCACGGAGCAGGTGCAGATCCGCTACTTCTACAGCTCGTACCTGGTGGCTCCGGGCGCGCATGACTGGAACCACCTGTTCATCGTGCTGTTCCCCCAGTCGCACCGCGTGGCGGTGTTCAACCTGGTGAACCACGAGATTTGAGCCGTCCCCCGCTCAGGCCACGGGGCGCCCGCTCTGCATCTGCACCATGCGGATGGCGCGCTCCATGAGCTCACCCTGGGCGGAGCGCTTGTCGTTGGGCGTGGCGGCGGTGCGCCGCCGCCACGTGCCGTCCGTGCCCAGCTCCCACGCGCCGCTGGTGTCCACCATGCAGCGCTCCACCACGTCTCGCACCTGCGCGGCCAGGGTGGGGTCCTCCACCGGCGCCAGGATTTCCACACGGTGGTCCAGGTTGCGCGGCATCATGTCCGCGGAGCCGATGTAGCACCGCGACGTCGCGCCCCGCTCGAAGGTGTAGATGCGCGGGTGCTCCAGGAAGCGGCCCAGGTTGGACACCACCCGGATGTGCTCCGACACGCCCGGCACCCCCGGCCTCAAGCAGCAGATGCCTCGCACGTTGAGGTCCACGCGCACGCCCGCGCGGGACGCGTCGTAGAGCGCGCGGATGATGCCCGGGTCCACCAGCGCGTTCATCTTCATCATGATGCGCGTGGGCGTCTCCGGCGTGTGCGCCGCCTGCGTCTTCTTGATCTCCTCCAGCAGCCCTTCCCGCATGGTCAGCGGCGCCACCAGCAGCTTGCGGAAGGAGCGCGGCCGGCCGAAGCCGGTGAGGAAGTTGAAGACGTCCGCCACGTCCGCGCCAATGTCCGGATCCGTGGTGAACAACCCCAGGTCCGTGTAGAGCCGCGCCGTCTTCGGGTTGTAGTTGCCCGTGCCGATGTGCACGTAGTGCCGCACCCGCTCGCCCTCGCGCCGCACGATGAGGATGGCCTTCGCGTGCGTCTTCAGGCTGGGAATCCCATACACGACGTGCACGCCCGCCTCTTCCAGCGCGTTCGCCCAGCGGATGTTGGCGCGCTCGTCGAAGCGCGCCTTCAGCTCCACCATGCACACCGCCTGCTTGCCGTGCTCCGTCGCGCGGATGAGCGCGGGCACCAGCGGGGAGCTGTCCGACGTGCGGTACACCGTCTGCTTCAGCGCCAGCACGTCCGGGTCCTCCACCGCCTCGCTCACGAAGCGCTCCACGGAAGATGCGAAGGACTCGTAGGGGTGGTGCACCAGCAGGTCGCCCCTGCGCATCGCGGACATCACCGTGCCCCCGCCGTCCGCGGACTCGTTGTCCGTGCGCAGCCGTGCCTGCGTCACCGGCGTCCACGGCGGGTCGCGCAGCTCGGAGAAGCCCGGCGTCATCGCCAGCGACATCACGTCCGCCAGGTCCAGCAGGCCGTGCTCCTCGTACACCTGCCGCGGCTCCAGCGTCAGCGCCTCCACCAGCGGCTCCAGCAGCTTCGCGTTCATCCCCGCTTGAATCTCCAGGCGGATGACGTCCCCGAAGCGGCGCTGGCTGATCTCCGTCTCCACCGCCTTGAGCAGGTCCTCCGCGTCCTCGGACACGGTGTAGTCCGCGTCGCGCGTCACGCGGAACAGGCTCCAGTTGAGGACCTCCATCCCGGGGAACAGGTCCCCCAGGTGCTGCGCGATGATCTCCTCCAGCGGCACGAAGAACGTGCCCCCCTTGAGCGGCACGAAGCGGGGCAATATCTCCTTGGGCACCTTCACCCGCGCCACGCTCTCGTCTTCCGCCACCGGGTCGCGCAGGAGCACCGCGAGGCTCAGGGACAGGTTGGAGATGTACGGGAAGTGCCGCCCCAGCCCGATGGCCAGCGGCGTGAGCACGGGGAAAATCTGTTCGCGGAAGCGCTGCTCCATCTGCGCGCGTTGATCCGCGTCCAGCTCCTTCATGGACAGGATGCGCAGCCCCTTCTCCGCCAGCGCGGGGCGCAGGACCTTCTCGAAGCAGTCCGCGTGGCGCCGGCCCTGCTCCAGGATGCCCGTGTGCAGCTTGTCCAGCGTGTCGCCCGGGGACGCGCCGTCCGGCACCAGGCGGCCCACGCGCGCGGCGATCTGCTCGTGCAGCCGCGCCACGCGGATCATGAAGAACTCATCCAGGTTGCGCGCGTAGATGGAGATGAACTTCATCCGCTCCATCAGCGGCATCTCCGGCGACTCGGCCAACTGCAGCACCCGGTCGTTGAAGGCCAGCCACGACAGCTCCCGGTTGAAGAACAGGTCGCTGTCCGGCAACTCCGTGCCCGGGGGAACGACGTCCCGGTCCATGGTCTTCTGGGGGGTGCCTTTGGCGGCGGCGCGCTTCGCCATGACGTGTGACTCCTCCTAGGTGTTTCTCAGGGTGTGCCCTCTAGCAGTCTCGCACCGCGCCGATTGTGAACTCGCACGCCTGGCCTGGAACCGGACATCCGGGCGTATCCCACCCTGGATGACCCTGGCAGTGGCCAGCGAGGCGTGCGGGCTGTGGACTCCCCGGCAGTCCATCGCTTGAATCCGGCGGCCACTGACGGCATTCAAGAGGGGTGAACGCTCCCAATTCCTCCTTCCCGGCCATTCCGGACGGTGCCCCGGCGGACACGTCCCCGGACGCCCTGTTCACGGCCTTCCGCGAAGGGTCCCAGAAGAAGTCCAACCGCTTCACCTTCACCTGGTTCGTGGCCGCGGCGGTGCCCGTGGTGCTCGCCCTGGGCTTCTTCACCCTTTGGCGTGCAAACGGAACGTCCTTCTCCGTCGTCACGCCGCACGGCATCAAGGTGCTGCGCGCGGGGATGACGACCCAGGAGGTCGGGGGCCTGCTGGGCCACCCGCTCACGCTCCAGAAGCAGGGCGACCAGGACTGCTACCGCTACGGCCGGCCCAACTTCGTGAACGAGGTCTTCGTCGTGTACTCGGTCTGCTACGAGCAGGGGCAGGTGCGCGACGTGCTCACGCACCAGTACTCGGCCTGGCAGATAGACCCCGCGACCGGGGCCTTCATCGCGCCCGGCCAGGAGCCGCCCGCGCCCAAGAACCCGGCGGGGTAGCCGCTTTCAGCCCTGAGCGAGCCCCGCTTCGGCGCCCTCGAAGGTCACCTTCGCCTGCGTCATCACGTGCTCCACGGCGAGCAGGTGCCACGCGACGTCGGTCATCTGCGCGGACGCGGCCGGGTCCAGCATGGACTCGCGCAGCTGCGCCTCGGTGATGCCGAAGGGCTCCGAGGACTCCTTGAGCAGCTCCAGCGTGACCTGCGGCGTGAGCTGGAGCTTGTCCCGCTGCGCGATGGCGCGGAGCACCAGGGCAATCTTGAGGCGGCGCTCCACGTCGTCGCGGATGCCCGGGTGGTGCAGCCAGCCGTCCAGCGCCTCCTGCTGCTCCTCCAGGCTGAAGAACTTCTGCGCCAGGACCTCGCCCTCCGCCTGCTTCCAGCGGCGGCGGATCTCCTCGTCCACCAGCGCCTTGGGCACGGTGACGTCCGCGCGGGCGACGATTTCGTCCAGCACCCGGTTGCGCGCGTCCACCCAGAGCATGTCGGCCATCTCGCTCTCCATCTCCTCCACGATGGAGCTCATGACCTCCTCATGCGTGGAGCCGCGGCCCAACTGCTGGAGGAACGCGTCCGACTCCGTGTCGGGCATGCTCACCTCGCGCGCGCCGCGCACGTCCACCAGGAAGCGCGCCGGCATGCCGCGCAGCGGGTCCGCCGGGTAGTTGTCCGGCAGCACCAGCCCCACCTCCACGCTGTCGCCCACGCTGGCCTCCGCGATGACCTCCGCGAAGCCGGGCAGCATCACCTGGGGGGCCAGCTCCATCCAGTAGCCCATGCGGGTGCTCAGCGGGATGAGGCGGCCGTTGGCGTAGCCCAGGATGTCCAGCCGCACGTCGTCGCCCATGGCCAGGGCTTCGCCTTCCGCGCGCTCACGGACCTGCGCCTTCGCGCGGGCCAGCTCGTGGAAGCGCTCCAGCAGGTCCTCTTCCGTGAGGTCCTCGCCCTGGGGCACGCGGATGTTCAGGTTCTCCAGCGACGGGGCCTTCACCTGCGGCAGGTCCGCCTGGTGGCCCAGGCCGGGCGCCACGGGCAGCCGCTGCACCAGCTGATGCACGGGAGTCTGCGCCGGGACGGCGGGCGCTTCCGGAGGCTTGGGGGTGGAAGGGGCGGCGGCGGACTTCGCCGGCTTCGCCGGGGTGGAAGACGGGCCGGGCGCCTTGGCGGCGGGTGCGGCGGACGGCTTCGCGGGAGGGTTCTTCTTCGTGGCCACCGGAGGGCCTCCTGGCAGGTAGCGACCGTGGTCCCAGAGGGGATTGAAACGTGCGCGTCTCACACGGCCACGGTGCCTACCAGAAAAGGACCCCCCGGGGACATCCCCGGGCGTTCACCACCCGGGGGCCCTTCAGTCACTTCAACGGCTTACCCGAACAGGCCGCCGACGAAGCTGGAGACGGCGGAGACGGCGGCGCCCACCTGGCTGACCACCGGGATGTTGGTGGCGGCGGCGATGGAGCCCACGGCGGTGATGACGCCCGTGACCTTCGCGGTGGTGCTGGCGTTCGGGTCACGCAGGGTGGAGACCGCGTTCGCCGTGTCGAAGGCGGCGATGGCGATGTTCGCGCCCGGGGCGAAGCGGCCGGCGGCCTTGGCCAGGGTGCCCGTGGCGGCCTTGGCGGCGGCGGTCGCACCGGCCTTGGCGGCGGCCTTGCCACCCTCGGCCAGCGCGGCCTTGGCGGCGGCGCGGGTCGCGGTGCCCGTGGCGGCCTTCAGGGCCACGCCGCTCTCGCTGACGGCGGTCTTCAGGGCGGAGCGAACGCCGCTCTTGATGGCGGAGGAAGCGCCACCCTCGAAGGCGGCCTTGGCGGCGGCACCGGCGGCGGCGCGGGCCAGCTTGGGGCCGGCGCCCGGGACCGCGGCCTTGAAGGCGCCGCTGGCGGCCTTGTACGCGCTGCCGAACTTGTTCACGTCACGGGCAACCTCGAGGCCGCCCTTGACGGTGCTGACCGCGGTCTTGCCGGCGGTGGCGACGGAGCCCAGCGCCTTGTTCCAGTCCTCGCTGCTGCCGGAGCGCACGGCGTTGCGCACGTCGGAGATGGCCGTGCCGGCCTGGCCCACCAGCTTCGTGGCGTTGGTGATGGTGCCGAAGGCCTTGCCCGCGATGCCCAGCTTGCCCTTGAGGTCGAGCTTGGTCTTCGGGTCCATGGCCTTGGAGACCATCTTGTCGACGTTGCCCTTCAACGTCGCCTTGAAGCCGTCCGTCTTCAGGCTCTTGACGTTGTCGAAGCCGTCCTTCACGGCCGTCTTCACCTTCGTGAAGGTGTCGTAGCCCTTCTTCGCCTGCGTCCCGATGTCCTTCGCCGCCTTGAGGGGGTCCTGCTGCACCTGGCGGATGGTGTTGGAGACGGCACTGCGGGCGCGGTCGATGAGGCTCATGTGGGGCTCCCTCGTCGGAGTTCGAGGAATGATTGGAAGGGATGCGAACGACTTGCGGGGATTATCGCAGCAGCCGTCGATCAGTTGCGTAGCACCTCACATGTAGTGAGAAGGTGGGTGTGGGACGCTGGTTGTGGCACGACGCGTCAACGTCAGCGGCAGTCGGGGTCCGCGTCGTCGGCCCGGCCATCCGCGTCGTTGTCCGCGCCGTCGTGGCAGTGGCCGGCCTCGGACGGAGCCCATTCGGTGACGTGGAGGGTGTAGCGGATGGGGGTGTCCCGGTCCGGCCGGGCCATGCCGTCCACCACCACCAGCACGGACTGCCCCTGGGCCAGGGTGAGCTTCAGCGCCGGGGCACCCTTGGTGGTGGGATGTGGGTGCGCGGCACAGCCCAGCTCCGTGCCCCGGCAGCCGGTGAGGAGGTACAGGGCGTGGCCGCCCGCGTCCGGGTCGTTGCCGGGCGAGGTGTCGAAGACGAAGGTGCCGGCCCTGGGCGCCGTCCACAGGTGGGCGCGGTCCTGCTGGAGCAGCGCGCCGCAGGTGCCCTGGAAGCCGTCGCCGGAGAGGGCCGTCTCGCCCTGGAAGGTGAGGGGCAGGGCGCTTCCCAGGTCGTGGTGGGCGCAGCCCTGGCCCTTGCAGCGGGGCTCGTCGCGGCACTCGGTGTCCGCGCAGTCCACCCAGCGGTCCCCGTCGTTGTCCATGCCGTCGAAGCAGGCGCCGGCCTCGGTGGCGCGCAATTCGTCGATGTGGAGCTCGAAGGCGCCCTGGGTGAAGGACCCGCCGGCCACGGCGTCCACCGTCACCAGGACCCGCTGGCCCTGCGTCAGCGTCACCGCCACCCGGGACCCGCCGCCGTAGCTGATGCCGCCCGTGGCGCACGCCAGCTCCTCGCCGCCGCAGCCGTCCGCGTACACGGCGATGACGGACCGTATCGCCGAGCGGGCCGTGTCGAAGGTGAAGGTGCCCGCCCGGGGCGCCGTCCACAGGTAGCCCCGGTCCGGAGCGCCCGCGCCTCCGCACGAGGCGGCGTGGTCGTCCCGGGCCTCCACGGTGGAGCCCTTCAGCGACACCGGCAGCGCGCTGCCCAGGTCCCGGTCCACGCACACGGGCTCCGGAGGCGCGCAGACGTGGGGCACACCCGTGCCGCCGCAGGTCTCCGGCGCCGCGCACCCACCGCAGTCGAGCGTGCCGCCGCAGCCATCCGCCACCGCGCCGCACGTCGCACCCAGGAAGCCGCAGGTGGCGGGCCGGCATCCCGGGACCGCGCAGACGTTGGGCACGCCGCCCGCGCCGCAGGTGCGTCCCTCGCCGCACGCGCCGCAATCGAGCGTCCCGCCGCAGCCGTCCGCGACCTGTCCGCAGTTCTTGCCCAGGACTTCGCAGGTGGACGGCGTGCACACGGCCTTGCCGCAGACGTTGGGCACGCCCGCGCCGCCGCAGGTCTCGGACGCGAGGCAGCCTCCGCACTCCAGCACCGCGCCGCAGCCGTCGGACACGCGACCGCAGTTCGCTTCCAGGGCCGCGCAGGTCGTGGGCACACAGGTGCCGGCGCCGCAGACGTTGGCCTCACCCGCGCCGCCGCAGGTCGCGTCGGCCGCGCAGGCTCCGCACTCCAGGACGTCGCCGCAGCCGTCCAGCACCTCGCCGCAGCTCTTTCCCAGCGCGGCGCAGGTGGCCGCCTGGCACAGCGGGGCGGCGCAGACGTTGGCCACGCCGCCCGCGCCGCAGGTGAGCCCCTCGCCGCATGCGCCGCAGTCGAGCACCCCGCCGCAACCGTTGGACACGGCGCCGCAGTTCTTGCCCAGCGCCTCGCAGGTGGTGGGGACGCACGGAGCGCGGCCGCACAGGTTCGCGGTGCCGCCTCCGCCGCACGTCTCGTCTGGCCCGCACGCACCACAGTCGAGCACCCCGCCGCAGCCATCCGCGACCTGGCCGCAGTTCTTGCCCGAAGCCTCGCAGGTGGTGGGGACGCAGGCCGGAGGCCCGCAGGCGTTGGGCACGCCGGCGCCTCCGCAGACCTCCGGGGTCGCGCACGTGCCGCAGTCGAGCACGCCGCCGCAGCCGTCCGAGAGCGGCCCGCAGGTGGCGCCCCGCGCCTCGCAGCTGCTGGGGACGCAGGGCTGGGGGCCGCAGACGTTGGGCACTCCGCCCCCGCCGCAGGCCTGGTCTTCCGCGCACTCGCCACAGTGGAGCGTGCCGCCGCACCCGTCGATGGCGTAGCCGCAGTTCAGCCCCTGGGACTCACACGTCATGGGCGCGCAGAGGGACGGGGGCCGCCAGGCCATCCGGGCGGAGACCGCCTCCTCCGGCAGCGTCCGGCCGCACGCCGTCCACAGCCCCAGGAGCCACACCCAGCCCAGCCACCCGCCCGTCCGCCC
>NZ_RAWF01000142.1:0-26451 GCF_003612075.1 Corallococcus sp. CA041A | reverse complement strand
CTCCGGGCCCGCCGCCTCCAACCCCTCGAGCCGTCGCACATGCGCGCGCAACAGGCGCTCCGGTGCGGCGTCCTCCAGCGACCCGGAGCGGTAGCCGGGCACGTCCAACGCGGGGCGGCGGTAGCTGGCCGTCACCACGAAGCCCCCGGAGGCCAGGGGGGTGAGCAGGTAGAGCCGGGGCAGCAGGTCTCCCCCCTCGTGGAGGGTGGCGAAGACGCGCTCGCCCGGGTGCGCCCAGTCGTAGGAGCGGGTGGCCTTCTGGAGGAGCGGCTTCTCCTCGTGGCTGCCCACCGGCGTGAAGCCCAGCGCCTGGAGCTGGCCCGCCAGGGGGCTCAAGGAATCCGGCAGGTCCATCTGGTCCGCCGGGGCCTCCGGCTCCACCCGGACGGAGTGGGGGAAGAGGTAGAGCAGCGCGCGCCAGAAGTTGAGGAACAGGAGCACGCCGGCCAGCACCAGGCCGGCGACGGCCACTCCCAGCTGCCCGAGCACGTTCACGGGCGCGGCTTTCCGCCCTGGCGCCGGTCCGCGGTGGCGGGCAGGTGCTGCCACTTCGCCAGCTCCGCGGGGGTGAGCGGGTCGCGGCCCTCCAGGAAGCGCTCCAGGTGGCCCAGCGAGTCCACGCCCCAGAACATCTCGTCGTCCACCAGCACGGACGGCACGCCGAAGGCGCCCTGGGCGAGCGCCGCCTCCGTGTTCTTGCGCAGGCGGTCCTTCACCTCCGGCAGCTGGGCCCGCTCGAGCAGCGCCCGCGCGTCGAAGCCCGCGTCCGTCAGCACCGCGCCCACCTGCTCCGGCGTCTCGATGCCCCGGCCCTGCCCCCACGCGGCCGAGTAGAGCGCGGTGGTGAGCCGCGTGCGCTCCGCCACGTCGTCCACCGCCGCCGTCACGCGCAGGGACAACAGCGGGTTGAATGGGTGCGAGGGCGGCAGGGTGAAGGGCGCGCCCTGCTCATGCGCGATGCGGAACGTCTGCTTGAAGACGTAGACGCGCTTGGCGGGGATCTCCGCCGGGCCCACGGAGCCCACGGCGTTGAGCAGCCCCGCGAGCAGCACCGGCACGGGCTCCAGCACCCGGCCGTGACGCTCCGCGATGGCGGGCATGCGCAGCCAGGCGAGGTAGGCGTACGGGGACAGGTAGTCCAGGCAGAAGCGCAGGGGGGAGGAGGCCATGCGCCCATCCTAAGCACGACCCGGCCGTCAGGCGCTCTGCTTCACGTCCTCGTGCTGGCGCGACAGCGGGCCGCGCAGCGACTGGGCAAGCTGTTGCAGGTGCGTGGCCCGGGCGGTGGTGAAGGCCCGCTCGGCGATCTCCAGCTCCCGCATCGCCTCTTCCGGCGTGCCGTGCCGCTCCGCGTGCTGCATGTACACAAGGCCCATCTGGAGCACGTTGCCGGTGGACTCCGCCAGCAGGCGCGCGTGGCGCAGGTGCGCATCCCCCTCCTCCTGGGGCACCAGCGGCGCCAGGGCGCGGCGGGCCAGGATTTCATCCCAGGGGTTGGCGAAGCGCGGGTCCAGCGCGCGCTCCAACGCGGCCTCGGCGGCGGCGAGCGCGGCGGGCAGCCGGCCCTGCTCCCTCTCGAAGCGCGACTGGTACACGCGCACCAGCGTCTCCATGCGCAGGCCGCCCTTCTGAGCGGCCTCCAGGGCGCGGGGCAGCGACTCGCGCGCGGCGGCCGCGTCCTCGAAGAGCACGTCGCGGCACGCCTGGTACACCTGCACGTGCGCGCGCAGCCAGCGGTCCTCGGGCAGCACGAGTGAGAGCGCCTCGCCGCGCGACACCACCGCGGCGACGAGCTCGTGCTCGCCTCGCTCCAGGTAGTACGGCGGCGTGAAGAGGGCCAGGTTGCGCTCCATCAACCGCGGACTGCCCAGCCGCCGGACGAGCTCCGTCTTCTGCGCGAGCGCGGACGCGAACGCGGCGCCGTCGCCGGTGAAGGCCGCGCGCGCCACCTGCGCGAAGAGGTGGTAGGCGCGCACGTCGGTGAAGCCCTGCGCTTCCGCCAGGTGCAGCCCGTCCTTCAGCAGCGCTTCGTCCAGCGGCTCGCCGCGCAGGGCCAGGTTCACGTTGAGCAGGTAGCCGCCCATGCCCAGCGCCCACGCCAGCCGCCGGGGCGGACGCCCCACCGCGTCGCGGAACGCGTGCAGCCGCTGCACCTGCTTGCGCTGCTCGGCCACCCCGCCCGCCCAGTGGCCGGTGTACGCGCACAGCGTCGAGCGCGCCACGGACAGCCCCGCCCGGTACGGCGAGTCCTCCGGGTGCTCGGCGGCCACGCCCGCGATGAGCGCCTCCAACTCATCCGTGCGCCCCAGGATGGCCAGCGCCATGCCCTGGAGGATTTGAAGCTCGGAGCGCTTCCAGAAGACGTCCACCGGCGTCATCCGCCCGTCCGCCGACACCTCGCGGAAGAGCGGGATGAGCAGCTCCTCGCGCTCCGCGGGCGTGGCCACGCGCGCGGACTCCAGCCGGGAGAGCGCCTCGCGCCGTCCGGCCTCCACGTCCACCGTGGCCGCCCAGTGCGCGAAGAGCCGCTCCGCGTACGCCACCGACGTCGGCGGGTCGCTGGAGTAGCCCACCTCCACCAGCGACACCCACGTGCGCAGCAACTGCTCCGAGCGGCCCGGGTAATCCGGCGCGGACTCCAGGAGCCCCGCCGCTTCCTTCAGCAGCAGCGTGGCCTCCAGCAGCGCCTCCGCCTCGATGGCTGCCTGGCCCGCCTCCAGCAGCGGCTGGATGGCCTCCGCGGGCGCGTCCGAGCGAGCGAAGTGCCAGCCCACCGCGCGCACCACGCCCGAGCGCCCCGAGGGCAGCGCCTGGAGCACCCGCGCCACCTGGCCGTGGTACGTCCGGCGCTCCGCCTCCGGCGTGCTGTCGTAGACGGCCTGGTGCACGGTGTCGTGCGTGAAGACGTAGCGGCCCTCCACGTCCTGGAGGAACTGCCGCTCCACGATGCCGTCCAGCACGGCGAACAGCTCCGCCTCCGGCAGGCCGGACAGCGCGCGCAACAGCGGCAGGTCCAGCATCCGGCCCGCGGGCGCCAGCTTGCGCAACAGCGACACCTGCTCCGGCGGCGCGTTGGCCAGGCGCACCAGCACCGCCTCCTGGATGCTCGCGGGAAGCCTCCGCGTGCCCAGCCCTTCTTCCGCTTCCCAGCGCCCGCCCACGCGCTTGAGCGCGCCCGCCTCCACCAGCATGCGCAGGCATTCCGTGGCGAAGAAGGCGTTGCCGCCGGTGGTCTCGTGCAGCCGCTGCACGAAGCCCTCCGGCACGTCCAGCCCCGGCAGCACCAGCCCCACCAACTTCGCCACGTGCTCGGCGGACAGGGGCTCCAGGTCCATGCGGGACGTGAGCTTCTCGTCCACCGTCTGGAACGCGAGGCTCAGGCGCGACAGCTCCTGCGAGCGGAACGTGCCCACCACCACGCCGCGCGTGCCGTGCAGCGCGCGGATCAGGACGTTGAGCGCCTCCAGCGACGCGCTGTCCGCCCACTGCAGGTCCTCGAAGCAGAGCACGAAGGACTGCCGCCCGCCGAGCGTGTGGGTCCACTCCGTCAGCGCCTCGAAGAAGGCGGCCTTCTCCGCGGAGCCGTCGCGCGGCAGCTGTTCGTCCTGGTCGCCCTCCAGCACCTCCGGCGACAAGAGGCGCGCGAGCGGAGCCTTCACCCGCTCCATCAAGTCCGAGGGCGTCTGCGGCACCAGGCAGCGCAGGGCCTGCGCCACCGGCGCCAGCGGGGACAGCCCCTCCGCGCGGCACTGGCCCCGGCCGAAGGGCAGCTCCGCCAGCTTCGCCTGGAGCTCGAACTCCTGGAGCAGCCGCGTCTTGCCCACGCCCGCGGGGCCGCCCACCAGCATCGCGCGCGACTGGCCCCAGTCCGCCTCCGCCAGGCCGTTCATCAGCCCTTCCAGCTCCGCCTCGCGCCCCACCACCTCCGGCACGTGCAGGTAGCTGGCGCGCGCGGACAGCGGCTCCTCGGGGACGGGCTCGCCGCTGGCGTGGCAGAGCGCTTCCAGCAGCTCGCCCGCGTCCTGGAAGCGCTCGCGCGGGTCCTTCGCCATCAGGAGGAGGATGATCTCCTCCAGCTGTGGATCCACCGGGCAGAGCGTGGAGGGGCGCGGCGGCGGACGCGTCAGGTGATCCGCCAGCAGCACCGCGGGGCTGTTGCGCTTGAAGGGCAGCTTGCGGGTGGCCAGGTACCAGGCCATCACGCCCAGCGAGTACAGGTCCGCGCGCCCGTCGATGCTCGCGCCGCGCTGCCACTCCGGCGCCAGGTACTCCAGCGTGCCCTTCAGCTTGCCGGGGCTGGGCGTGCCCAGCTGGTGCATCACGCCGAAGTCCATCAGCTTCACCGCGCCGGACTCGGTGATGCGCACGTTGCTGGCCTTGATGTCGCAGTGCACGTACAGGCGCGAGTGGATGAACGCCAGCACCTGCGCCATCTGGATCAACACGCGATACAGCGTGCGCGTGTCCAGCGGCGCGTCCCGCACCAGCGTGCTCAGGTCCTTGCCGCCCACCACCTCCATGGTGATGAAGCGGTTGCCGGCATCCGTCATGCCCCAGTCGAAGACCTTGAGCGTGGACGGGTGCTGGAGCTTCTTCATGGCGAAGAACTCGTGCCGGAACAGCAGCACCAGCTCCTCCACCTTCGCCGCGGACAGCTCCGCGGGGACGTGCATCTCCTTGAGCGCCACGCGCCGGCGCTCCTGCAGGTCGTCCGCCAGCCAGATGCGGCCCATGCCGCCTTCGCCCAGCAGCGACTCCACGCGGTAGCGCCCGGTGACGACGACGCCCGGAATCAGCGAGCGCCGCTCTCCGATGCCCGAGCCCGGCAACGTAATGGGCGTACGCGCCCGATCCCCCCAGGTGCTCGGAGGGCGGGTGCGTTCATCCAATACCGTTGTCTTCTCGTCGTCGCTCACGAGCCAAAGGGCTGGCCGTTTCGAGGCCTGGATCTGGATTCCAGAATCCAGACGTAGCGAGGAATAGCACGTTTCAGTGACACCGCCTCCGGGACATCCGAGCAGGTGCACGCTCTGCTGCCATTCTCTGTTTCACCGCCTCGCTGGAAGACGACACGGAATCAAGCCCGGACGCCTGCTGGGGAGCCACTTCCCCACCCGCTCCCACGACACGCCCGCACGCGTGCACACCGTTCCTTCGAACCCCTGGGCCCGTCGCCCGGGGGAGGAGGGGGAAGCGGCATGCGTGCATGGAAGTGGGGCGGCGCCACGGTGGCACTCGCGGCCGTGAGCGCCTGGATGGCCTGCGGCCAGTCCGGCCCGGGCGAAACGCAAGGGTTGCAGAAGGCTGAAGCCGCGACGGTGACGCTGGGCGACGGACACTGCGCGGGCGTGGTGGTGGGCCAGGGCCGCCATGTCCTCACCGCGGCCCACTGCGTCGCACCGGACGCGGGCGAGGAGCGGACGAACTTCGAGGACGGCCGGCAGCTGAATGGCCGCTACGTGTTCGTGGATCGCGGCCGGGACATGGCGGTGCTGGAGCTGGAGGCGAAGGCACCGGTGGCTCCGCTGGAGGTGGCGGAAGGGCTGCCCATCCCTGGCGCGATGCTCGTCTTCACCGGACGCCACGACCGGCCCGGTGAACCGCAGCGGGTGATGGTGGAGCGCTGGGGCCGCTGCCCGTCGCTGCCGGACGTGCCCAACGCGCTCTTCACCACGATGCACGGCGTGCCGGGGGACTCCGGCGCGCCGCTGGTGGACGAGCAACTGCGCGTGGTGGGCCTGGTGCATGGCGGCGCGCGGTGCAGCATCGCCGCGCCCACCGGGGACGTGGCGCCAGAGGTCCAACGCCTGTCGCGAGAGGACACGCAGCCGCTGGCCCGACGGCCGCGCTGACGCGGCGGGACGGCGCACATCGCCCTTCCCGCACCTGGACGGCCAGGCAGGCGGCGTGCGCACGCGCCGTCATTGCCCCGTCGTCCCGGTGCGTCCCACCTTCCCGTCGGAGGCGACACCATGGCTTCGGACAAGGGCTCCAAGAACTTCCAACCGCGCAACCGGGGACAGATGGAGGACGCGCTGGACCGCGGCGCCGCCGAGCTGGCCCGCGAGCGCTCCCAGGCCGCGACCCGCGAGGACGAGAACCCGGGCCCGCTGGAGGAGACGCGCTGGGAAGCGGAGGTGGAGCGCGGCGCGGAATGGCAGGACCAAGAGGTGCCCGAGCGTGAGGCGCGGGGCGACGAGGAGCCGGACTCCGAGGTTTCCCGGCGGGGGCTCGTGAATCCGCCGCCCGAGGGTTAGCGGCGTTGGCGGCAAACCCGTGAGGTGGAGGCTTTCGGGAATTCTCACGGGTGAAGGGGGGCCTCTTGCCCGGTGCGCACGGCGGGGGGATGCTGTGCGCGCCGTTCCCCCTTGCCGTTCGTCGTTGCCTCCCCAGGAGTCGATGCACCGTGAAGCCCAAGGTCCTCATCGTGGAGAACTCCTGGACCATGCGAGAGACGCTGAGGCTGCTCTTGTCGGGTGAGTTCGACTGCACGGTGGCCGCGGATGGAGAGACGGGGCTCGCGCACGCGCTGGCACAGCCGCCGGACGTGCTCCTGTCGGACGTGAACATGGAGGGCATCGACGGCTACGAGCTGTGCCGCCGCGTGCGCGCGGAGCCCGCCCTGGCGCACCTGCCGGTGATGTTCGTCAGCGGCTACCCGCCGCGTACGGACCTGGAGCCCGGGCAGCCCCAGCCTGACGCGTACCTGGTCAAGCCGGTGAAGCCGCCGTACCTCATCGCGCAGCTGCATGCCGTGCTGCAGCGCGCGAGGGGCGCCACCGCCAAGGCCGCGGGCGAGGGCTGAGCCGGACGCCCGCCGGGGCCTGGTGTCTCGGCGAGGACGCCGCACGCTTCTGTCACTGACCTGGGACACGGGGAGGGCTATACCTTGCCCGAACTTTCCATCCTCTCGTCCCGAGGTTCCCGCGTGCTCAACGCCACTCCCCGCGTCCCGGCTCCCAAGAACGAGCCCGTCCTCTCCTACGCCCCCGGCACCCCCGAGCGCGCGGAGCTCCAGTCCACCCTCAAGAGCATGAGCGGGGAGCGCATCGAGATCCCCGTCGTCATCGGTGGCAAGCACGTGAAGTCCGGCAAGACGGACACCGTGCGCATGCCGCACCGGCACCAGCACGTGCTGGCCACCCTGCACGAGGCCGACGCGGGCCACGTGGAGCAGGCCATCCAGAACGCCATGAGCGTGAAGGAGGACTGGGCGCGGATGCCCTTCCACGCTCGCGCGGCCATCTTCCTGCGCGCCGCGGAGCTGCTCGCCACGCGCTACCGCCCGCTGCTCAACGCGTCCTCCATGGCCGGCCAGTCGAAGACGGCGCACCAGGCGGAGATCGACGCGTCGTGCGAGCTCATCGACTTCCTTCGCTACAACGTCCACTTCGCGCAGCAGATCCTGGCCATCCAGCCGGAGAACTCGCCGCAGATGTGGAACATGACGGACTACCGGCCGCTGGACGGGTTCGTCTTCGCCATCGCGCCGTTCAACTTCACCTCCATCGCGCTGAACCTCTGTCTGTCGCCCGCGCTGATGGGCAACGTGGTGCTGTGGAAGCCGTCCTCCACGCAGGCGCTGAGCGCCTGGTACAGCCTGGAGCTGATGCGCGAGGCGGGCCTGCCCGACGGCGTCATCAACATGCTGCCCGGCGACGGCCCCACGGTGGGCAACCCGGTGCTGGCGAGCCCCCACCTGGGCGGCATCCACTTCACCGGCTCCACGCCCACGTTCAACAACCTGTGGAAGACGGTGGGAGAGAACATCGGCCGCTACAAGCAGTACCCGCGGCTGGTGGGTGAGACGGGCGGCAAGGACTTCATCTTCGCGCACCCGTCCGCGGCGGACGACCTGGAGGCGCTCGCGGTCGCCATCGTGCGCGGCGGCTACGAGTACCAGGGCCAGAAGTGCAGCGCGGCCAGCCGCGTCTACGTGCCGGAGTCCCTGTGGCCCAAGTTGAAGCCCCGCCTCCAGGCGCTCATCAGCGAAATCAAGATGGGCGACGTGGCGGACTTCCGGAACTTCATGGGCGCCGTCATCGACGAGCGCTCATTCAAGAAGGTGTCCTCGTACATCGAGCTGGCGAAGTCCGGCGGTGACGCGACCATCGTCGCGGGCGGCGGCACGGACAAGAGCGAGGGCTGGTTCGTGCAGCCCACGCTGGTGCAGTGCGACAGCCCGCGCCACCGCATCATGACGGAGGAGATCTTCGCGCCGCTGGTCGGCCTGTACGTCTACCCGGACGCGAAGCTGGAGGAGACGCTGAAGGAGTGCGACCAGTCCGCGAGCTACGCGCTGACGGGCGCCATCTTCGCGCGCGACCGCAAGGCCATCGAGCACATGATGAGCGCCCTGCGCAACGCGGCGGGCAACTTCTACATCAACGACAAGCCCACGGGCGCGGTGGTGGGCCAGCAGCCGTTCGGCGGCAGCCGGGCGTCCGGCACCAACGACAAGTCCGGGTCGATGATCAACCTGTTCCGCTGGAGCAGCCCGCGCACCATCAAGGAGAACTTCGCGCCGCCGGTGAAGGTCCCCTACCCCTTCATGGACAGCGCCCCGAAGGAAGGGGCCATCTAGTTCCATGAGCGGACCGTTCCCGGGCATCGCGGGGCTGGAGACGTATGCGCTGGAGGACGGCGGCTGCCGCGTGGAGATCATCCCCACGCGCGGCGCGCTCGTCACGCGCATGGTGGTGGACGGCGAGGACGTGCTCTATCTGGACGAGAGCACCGTCGCCGACCTCACGAAGAGCGTGCGCGGGGGCATCCCCGTGCTCTTTCCCAACGCCGGTCCCCTGCCCGGGGACACGTATCCGGCGGACCGCAAGGCGTACTCGCTGCCGCAGCACGGCTTCGCCCGGAAGCTGCCGTGGACGGTGCGCCAGGCGGAGGACTCGCTGCTGGTGCTGGGGCTGACGTCGTCGGAGGAGACGCTGCGCCAGTACCCGTGGGCCTTCGACGCGCAGCTGGCGTTCTCGCTGGCGGGCCGGAGGCTCACGGTGGACTTCGACGTGGAGAACCGGGACACGCGGCCCCTGCCGCTGCACCTGGGCTACCACCCGTACTTCCGCGTGCCTCAAGGGAACAAGGCGCAGGCGCGCGTGGAGACGGACGCCACGCACGCGTGGGACAACCGCGCGAAGCACGAGGTGCCCTTCACCGGCCTGGACCTCACCGCGCAGGAGGTGGACATGCACCTGCGTGACCACTCCGCGCCGGGCACGGTGCTGGAGCGCGGGCCGGGCCTGTCCCCCGTGAAGCTGTCGTGGAGCCAGGAGTTCCGCCTGCTCGTCGTGTGGACGCTGCAGGGCAAGGACTTCGTCTGCGTGGAGCCGTGGACGGCCGCCGCCGGGGCGCTGGCCACCGGCGAGGGTTTGTTGCACGTGGACCCGGGCGAGCGCGTGTCGCTCGCGTTCGACATCGAGGCGTGAGTCAGGCTCTTCGTCCCGCGCGCTTCAGGCGTGCGGGATGAGGGGCAGGCTCAGCGGGCCGCGCACGGTGAGGGAGGTGTTCCACTTCACCGGGCCCGTGGGCGTGAAGCGCGTGAAGCGGGACAGCAGCACCTCCAGCCCCACGCGCGCCTCCAGCCGTGCCAGCGGCGCGCCCAGGCAGAAGTGGATGCCGTGGCCGAAGGGCATGTTGTTCACGCCCTCGCGGTCCATGTCGAAGGTGTCCGGGTCCTTGAAGCGCTCGCCGTCGCGGCACGCGGAGCCGATCATCAGCGCCACGCGCGCGCCCTCCGGAATCACCACGCCCGCGACTTGTGTCTCCTTCGTGGTGACGCGCACCAGGCCGTGCACGGAGGGCTCGTAGCGCAGCACCTCCTCCACGAAGCGCCCCACCTGCGCTGGGTTCTCGCGCAGCCGGGCCACCAGGTGCGGCTGCTCCATCAGCATGCGCACGCAGTGGCTGACGAGTTGCACGGTGGTCTCCAGCCCCGCCACCACCAACAGGAACAGGAAGCTCATCAGCTCCGCGTCGCTGAGCGCTTCGCCCTCCACGCGCGTCTTCACCAGGTCCGACACCATGTCGTCCTGCGGATGGCGGCGGCGCTCGGCGACGACGTCGGACAGGTAGTCCTCCATCTCGCGCACGGTGGCCTTGATGGATTCGTGCCGGTGGGTGTCCTTCTCCGTCGTGCCGGACACGCTGGACAGGTCCACCGACCAGCGCTTGTAGCGGGCCGTCATGGTGGGGTCCAAGGCGAAGAGCTCGCCAATCACGCTCGCGGGCAGCGGCATGGCGAAGGCGTCCACGAGGTCCACCTCGCGCTCGGGGGTCAGCCGTTCCGCGAGTATCCGCGCGAAGCTCCGGATGCGCGGCTCCAGCCGGTTCACCGCCGCGGGCGTCCACGCGCGGCTCACCAGTGTGCGCAGCCGCATGTGATGCGGCGGGTCCATGACGATCATCGACTCGGAGAAGGGGTTGTGACCCAGCCACGGCGGCGCGGTGGTCGTGCGCACCCCAGCGGAGGAGAACACCTGCGGGTTCTTGAAGGCCGCGGCCACGTCCTCGAAGCGGGTGATGGCCCACAGCCCAGCGGGTTCCACCTGACACACCGGCGCGGTGCGGCGCAGCTCCGCGTAGACGGGGTAGGGATTCGCCCGGACTTCCGGCGCCAGCAGGTTCACGCGTCCAGTCATGAAAGAATTTCCTTTCCCGACTGGAAATCTATACCCGGTATGCTGGCTGTGAACAGAGGCGTCGCCTCCCCCTCCCTCGAGTCACCATGTCCCGCTTCGTCCTCGCCGCCGTTCTCGCCCTGGGTCTGTCCGCGTGTTCCGACGACCCCGATGAAGTCATTCCCGACTCCGGCACGAACCCCACCGCCGACGCGGGCACGGATGCCGGCACGGGCACGGACGCGGGCACCGACGTGGATGCGGGCACGGACGCCGGGACGGACGTGGATGCGGGCACGGGCAGTTCGCACGGCTCCGGGAAGCTCGCGTGCAGCAAGACGGGCACGGTGAGCACGGACGCGGGCACGCTGACGTACTGCGTGGCGCAGGTGGGCGCGACGGAGGTGAAGTACATCGAGCCGAAGCAGGGCATCGCGCCCGAGCCCATGCGGCTGGCCATCTACCTGCACGGCGACGGCGCGAACGCGTACAACGGCAGCAACCCGCGCTCGCTGTACACGCACGGCGGTTGGACGTACGGGCACAACACGCTCTACGTGACGGCGCTCGCGCCCAACAAGTGCGCGTGGTGGACGGTGCCGGAGCGCACGGACTGCTCCACGGAGGCGCCCATCGAAGCGCGCGACCTGGAGGGCAAGAACGCGGCGGAGCTGGTGTCGCTCATCGAGGCGCTGCGCAAGGGCTGGGACATCCAGGACGGCCCCATCCTCTTCGGCGGTTCGTCGGGCGGATCCATCGAGCTGACGGCCAGCTTCCTGCCGCGCTACGGCGACCGCTACCCGGGTATCTACGCGCTGAGCTGCGGCGGTGAGAAGCCGTGGTCGGGCAGCATGAACTGGGACGCGTCGAACGCGGCGCTGCGCGGCGGCACGAAGTTCTGGTTCACCTACGGCGACCAGGACTACCTCCTCCAGGACATCCAGGCGGCGGAGGCGTACCTGGGCGGGCTCGGGTTCCCGGTGAATGACAAGGTCATCGCGGGCGCGGCGCACTGCGCGCAGCCGTTCGACCAGGTCGGCCGCGTCACGGAAGTGTGGAACGAGGCCACCGCGCAGTAGGCATCCTCCCCTGCTCCGCTTCTCGCGGTGATTCCATCGCAAGAAGCGGAGTGCGCGGAGTGAGTGCGGTCGATAGCGTCGCGAGCATCCTCTTGATGGAGACCGGATGCGCCTCTACGACTATCTGCCTTCCGCGAATGGCTACAAGGTCCGCACGCTGCTGAAGCAGCTGGGGCTCGCGTACGAGCTGGTGCCGGTGGACATCTTCGCGGGGGAGAGCCACACGGCGGACTTCCACGCGAAGAACCCGGACGGCCGCATCCCCGTGCTGGAGCCGGAGCCGGGGCAATTCCTCGCGGAGTCCAACGCCATCCTGTTGTTCCTGGCGGAGGGCACGCGCTTGCTACCCGAGGACCGCTTCGCTCGCGCGCAGGTGCACCAGTGGATGTTCTTCGAACAGAACACCGTGGAGCCGAACCTCGGCACCGCGCGCTTCTGGCTGCTCACGGGCCGGCAGCCGCCGGAGTCCGACGTCCTCCGGAGCCGCGTGCAGGGCGGTGAGCGCGCGCTGGCCGCGATGGAGCGGCACCTGGGCCGGCACACGTTCCTGGTGGAGGAGCGCTACACCGTCGCGGACCTCTGCCTCTTCGCGTACACGCACCTGGCGCCGGAGGCGGGCGTGGACCTGACGCCCTACCCTGCCGTCCGCGCGTGGCTGGAGCGAGTGAAGGCCCATCCTGGCTTCCTGGGCCCCGTGCCGCCCTACTCCGCGAACGTGCGCGTGCCCTGACGCGGACTACTCCTGCTCAGCGGCGACAGCCTCGCGGACCTCCGCGTCCGTGAGCCGCTTCGCCAGCAACTCCGTCACGGTCTCACGGTTGGGGGCGCCACCACAGGCCCTTCAACCCCGCCTGCTCACACGCATGCCGTGCCTCCTCGGTGTAGCAGTAAAAGACCAACTCGGGGACCGAGAACACGGGAGGGAAACCTCCTGGCGGAGGGCGGAGCACGAGCGGCTCGGCTTCCTCCTGACCCAGGAACTCTTCGCCGCATTGGTGGAAGGGCACGCCCTTCACGAGGGTGCGCTCCCGGTCGAGGCAATCGGCCCGCTCCAGCAACTGGAGGATGACGAAGTCCTCGTTCTTCAGCGACGGGTCCGTCACTGAATGCCAGGTTCGCCTCCGGGGGTACCCGCTTTGCACGAGGTGCCTGATGCGTTCCGAATAGATGACGGTGGGGATGAGGCGGTGGCGGAACGGGCCCACCGCCTCGAGCACGCGCACCATGCGCCGGGAGAGCAGCAACCACCCCATGGGCGCGGTGAACAGGTGGTCAAGCCGGGCGGCGCTCTCCAGGTTGCCGACGAACTCGATGACCTCGGGCGCGCCCTGATGGCTCTGATAGTCGATGCCGGGCTCGAAGAACGTCGCGTTCTCGAAGCCGTCGAACTCGATCAGCCTGGCGTCATAGACACCTTCCTCCTCGATGTGGGAGGTGTCAGCCGTCAATGCATACATCATGTGGTGTGTGACTCCTCGTGGGAGGACAACTCCAGCAAGGCCAGCTTCTTCCCCATGAGCACCCTACCGCCGCGCTGCTCCTGGATCATCTTGATGACCGGCTCCTTCAAGCTTCCGGATTGGATGGCCTGGCGAAGCTCGTTCTCGATCTTGAGGATGGCATCCTCGATGACCTTGGGCGTCCAACTGGAGGACGGCCCCTTCGTGCGCAGCTTCCTTAAGGCGTCATCAAGCCGAGTCTCCACGAACTTGCTGTAGCGCGCATGGCTGCCCGAGTGGATGAGCTGGCCTTCCACGTTGAGCCCGGGGTGCATGTCGAGGATGTTCGACCCCCGGTCAATCGTGTAGCCCTTGAGCCGCTCCATGGCCGTGCGGATCAACGGGTGGGTCTGGGCGATCTCATCGGGGATGAGGTGATGCATGGGATGGCCCGCGGAGAGCCGGACCTCCGCCGCCGCCCGCGCCGCCGGGCCCTGGGCCTTCTCCACCCAGTCCAGGTAGTTCTTCCGGTAGCGGGTGAAGATGCTCAGGCGGGGCGTGCCCTTGCCAACCTTGAGCACCACCAGCCCGTCCTCGGTCACCGTGAGCGCCCCGTACTCGTCGCCCAGGGCCTTTCCGTCCGGACGGCGTAGCCGGAAGGGCTGTGAGTCCGAGCTCAACTTTTCCAGGCGGTAGCCGGCGGCCTGGAGCTCCCGCTTGAAAGCGTTGAACTCCGGCGTCCCTTCCTGCGGGATGTGGCGTCCGACAAAGTCCTTGAGCTTGTCCCAGTTGGGAAGCTTCTCCAGCAGCTTCTCCAACTCGGCGTCGCTGACCGTGCGCTCGGTCAATGTGGGCTCGGAGTCCGACGTAGAGGAGCCACCTTCCTTGACGGCCTTCGACATCAACGGCGCGCCGAGCCCCCAGGGATTGAAGGGAAGCGGGATGGCGGGAGCGGCGGTGATGGAGCCCGGCTGGAACACGGGGACGCCCGCGTAGGCACCTCCCGGCCCCGCCGCCGCCATCATGTAGATGCGGGGTGGGGTGATCTTCACGGACGTCATCAGCTTGAGCCCACGTCCCGCGTTGGTCTTCACGCCCATCAGCGCCAGCGCGGCCATCGCGATGCTCACCAGCATCCGGAGGAAGGACTTGCTGGCCTCCTTCAGCTTCTCCGCTGAGCCGTTGGCCTCCCAGGCCTGGGTGAGCCACAGCTGCGCGTGCTTCAGGGCCTCCCCTCCGGCCTCGATGAGGCCATAGGCGCCAAAGGCAGCCAGGCCCAGCTGGATGAGCGCCGCCGCCAGCTGTCCTACGCCCGTGGGTGTCGCCGCCAGGAAGGTGGACAGCGCCTCCGCGGCGATGAAGCCCACCACCATCGCGGAGATCTCCAGCCAGTTGTCCAGGATGGCCTTGCCGTACTGGCCGGTGACCTCTCCGAAGAACTGGTCCGCCTGCCTCACGGAGGTGATGACGTCCTCCAGGTGCCGGGCAGCCTTGCGCGCCATGGCCATCGCCTCGTGGGTGATGGAGCCGCTCGACACGAGTCCCTGGAGCTGGTTGGTGAAGGCGATGCTCACCAGCCAGATGCGCTCGCCCGCGACCAGCCGGACGTCACCGTCGATGCGCTGGACCCCCTTGCGGCCACTCTTCACGTTCACGTGATGAATGACATTCTCGTAGAAGCGCAGGTCTCGCCCCGGCTGGATGGCCTGCCGGTAGATGCGCGCGGCGATGGGCTCCAGGCGGTCCCCTGGACGGACCTGATAGAGCGTCGCCGCTGGCTCCGGCAGCTGGGTCGTGATGCGCAAGGTCTGCAGATAGCCTTGCAGCAGGTATCCCCCCACCACGGTGGAGACGTAGGACCATCCAGGCGCCTGGGCATGGTCCCGGATGACGCTCACCCGCGTGCCCGGAGGCAGGGGCGCTGGGGTCAGGCAGGTGGAGCCCTTCATCTCCGCGGGAAGCGTCCGCAGGTTGGCGCCATCACCCTGGTCGATGAACCCGAACTGAATCGTCATGTCCCCTCCCGACTCGGGACTGAGAGGATTCAGCCACCCGGGCCGGGAGTGAAGGACCAGCCGGATGGGGATGACAATGACTTACAGCCGCTGCGCGGCGGGTAACCGCTCACCGGCGGGAGCTGCTTGAAGGCACCCCGTCCGTCACCGCGTGGGTGGAGCGCGTGAAGGCCCAGCCCGGCTTCCTGGGCCCCCTGCCGCCCTACTCCGCGAACGCGCACGTGCGCTGACTACTCCTGCTCAGCGGCGACGGCCTCGCGGACCTCCGCGTCCGTGAGCCGCACCGCGGGCGCATCCGCCTTCGCCTCCATGAGCCGCTTCGCCAGCAACTCCGTCACGGGCGCGAGCACGCTGAAGTGCGTGGCTCCCGGCACCGCGAGGAACGACAGCGGCGCGCCCTTCGCCGCCACGCGCAGCGGTTCGAACGCATCCATGTTGCCGTGGTCCGAGCCCTCGATGACCTGCGTGGGCACGCGCAGGTGCTCCACGTAGCTCACCGGGTTGCGCAGCCACAGCTCCGTCCCCCGAGCCTGACCCAGCAACGGGACATAGTGCGCGTACTCCGACACGTCGTGCGTCGGACCGAACGCATAAGCACCCTTCAGACGCGGTGACAGCACCGCCGCCATCAGCGCCACCGTGCCGCCCGTGCTGTGCCCCGCCACGTAGATGCGCGCGGGGTCCACATCCGGGCGCTTCGCCACGAAGTCGATGGCGGCGACCACGTCATCCACCTCTCCCAGGAAGTACTCGCGCGCTCCCGGGTTGTCGTCCGACCCGCGCAGCGACGGCAGCATCAACACCAGCCCGGCTTCTCGGAACGCCCGCGCGCTCTGATCATTGCTCCGGGGCGAAGGCGCCCACGCGAAGCCGTCGAGCCCGAAGTCCATGCCCCCGTGGATCCACACCACCGCCGGCCGCTTCGCGCCCTCGCGCACGGGCGTGACGTAGGCCGCGTTACTGCCCAACGGCGCGGGATAGCGCACCAGCTCGAAGAGTTCCTTCGGCGGCGTGGGCGCGGGAGCGCGCTGCGTGGGCTCCACCTTCAACTGCGTGCGGAAGCTCTTTCGAATGTTCACGGATGTGGGCGGCGCGGGCTTGGAGCACGCGGCGAGGAACAGACAGGCCAACAGGAGGACTGAGCGGGAGGACGTCATTCTGGGAATACGCAGTGAATCGGTGTCACGGGTCCGCGACACATGCGGCGGTGTTCCGGAGGGTGGCTTGACAGCTCGCGCCATCGCGTCTACTTCTTCTCGCAGAATGTTCGTCACCTCCGCCATGTGCATGTGTTCGATGCCTGTTCCGGGTGGGCCCAAGCCCGCCGCGGCCGGCTGACGCACAGCCTGCCCCTGGCGAGCCAACCGGAGCCCACCCACCCGCGAGGGTCGGTGGGCTTCGTCGTTCCGGGCCTCCGCTCTCGCACCCCTGCCGAGGAGCGTCGCAGCGCCCGCCGTGTCCTGAAGTCCTCCCCGCCGCCCGCAGTGCCCTGACGTCCCCACCACCCGTCTGCCTTCACGCACGCGCGTTCCTTCCGGAGCGACGCGAACAGGAGTCCCTTGCCATGAGCACGCCCAACAACGAACGCCCGCTGCACCCCGACACGCTCGCGCTGCACGCCGGCTATTCGCCCGACCCCACCACGGGCGCTCGCGCGGTGCCCATCTACCAGACGACGAGCTACCGCTTCCGCGACGCGGACCACGCCGCCGCGCTCTTCGGCCTCAAGGAGTTCGGCAACATCTACACGCGCATCATGAACCCCACGACGGACGTCTTCGAGAAGCGCATCGCAGCGCTCGAAGGTGGCGTGGGAGCGCTCGCGGTCGCGTCCGGGCAGGCCGCGCAGACGTTGGGCATCCTCAACATCCTCAAGACGGGGGATGAAATCGTCTCCGGCGCCAGCCTCTACGGCGGCACGTACAACCTCTTCAAGGTGACGCTCCCGCGCCTGGGCATCACCACGAAGTTCGTGGACGCGGGCAACGCGGACGCGTTCCGCCAGGCCATTGGCCCGAAGACGAAGGCGCTCTACCTGGAGTCCCTGGGCAATCCGCGCCTGGACGTGCCGGACTTCGACGCCATTGGCGCCGTGGCGCGCGAGGCGGGCCTGCCCCTCTTCGTGGACAACACCGCGCTGTCCCCCGCCCTCTTCAACCCGCTGCGCCACGGCGCCAACATCGTGCTGCACAGCGCGACGAAGTACATCGGCGGCCATGGCACCTCCATTGGCGGCGTCATCGTGGACGGCGGCAACTTCCCCTGGGAGAACGGCAAGTTCCCGGAGCTGACCGAGCCCAACCCCGGCTACCACGGCCTGCGCCTGCGTGAAGCCTTCGGGCCCGCGGCCTTCATCCTCAAGGCCCGCCTGGAGGGCCTGCGCGACCTGGGCCCCGCGCTCAGCCCCTTCAACGCGCACGCGTTCATCCTGGGCCTGGAGACGCTGCGGCTGCGGCTGGAGCGCCACTCGCAGAACGCGCTCGCGGTGGCGAAGTGGCTCAAGCAGCACAAGAAGGTGGAGTGGGTGCGCTACCCGGGCCTGGAGGACGACCCCTCGTTCCTCAACGCGAAGAAGTACCTGCAGGGCGGCTTCGGCGGGCTCGTCACCTTCGGCGTGAAGGGCGGGCTGTCCGCCGGGCGCAAGGTGATTGACGGCGTGAAGCTGTGGAGCCTGCTCGCGAACATCGGTGACACGCGCTCGCTCATCATCCACCCCGCGTCCACCACGCACGAACAGCTCACCCCGGCGGAGCGCGCCAGCACGGGCGTCACCGACGACCTGGTGCGCCTGTCCGTGGGCATCGAGCACCTGGACGACATCGTGGCCGATCTCGATCAGGCCCTGAGCGCGGTCTGACGCCATGCGACCCGTGAGGCCTGGCCAGGAAATCCCCCCGCGCGCGGAGACCCCGCGCGTCTTCGACATATCGCTGCCGGACCTGCCGCTGGAGGCCGGCGCCCGCGTGGCGCCCCACCTCGTGCGCGGCTGGTGGTGGGGGCCCCCGGAGGACCTCGCGTGGTTGCAGTCCCGCGCCCGAGTGCATTCCGAGGAAGCGGCGCGCGAAGGCCGGCTGCGCGTGGTGCGGAGGACCGCCTCCGAGCTGCGCGACGCCGCCATCGACGCGCGCCGCACCGGTCCCCGCCGCACGCCGGATCCGGTGCCCACCGTGCTGCTGGTGCACGCGCTCACCGGAGACATGAACGCCGGTGGAGAAGGCGGCTGGTGGGCCCCCGTCATCGGGCCTGGCCGGCCGCTGGACCCTTCGCGCGTGCGGCTGTTGTGCTTCAACAACCTGGGCTCCTGCTACGGCACCTCCGGCCCCGCGGACGAGGGCTTCCCGCAGCGCACCGACGACACGCGCTTCGGCCCGGCGCCGGTGCTGTCCAAGGGAGACCTGCGCCTGGATGAGCGGAGCCTGCCCGCGACCCTTACGCCGTGGGACCAGGCGCGCTCCATCCTCGCGGCGCTGGACGCGCTGGGCGTGGACGAGGTGGCGCTCGTCACCGGCGGTTCGCTGGGCGGCATGGTGGTGCTGTGCCTTGCGGCGCTGGCACCGGAGCGCTTCCAACGCATGGTGCCCATCGCGACGGCGGAGGCCGCGTCCGCGTGGGTGGTGGGCTGGAACCACGTGGCCCGGCAGGCCGTCCTGCTGGACCCCGAGTACCCCGAATCCCCCCGGCGCGGCCTGGAGCTGGCGCGCCAGCTGGCGACGCTCACCTATCGCGCGGAGGCCGGACTGGAGGCACTCCAACCCCGTCCGCAGGCGTGGTCGTCACGCGCGCTGTACCCCGTGGAGAGCTACCTGGAGTACCAGGGCGCGAAGCTGGAGGCGCGCTTCGACGCGCGAGCGTACCTGGCGCTGCTGGGCGCCATGGATCATCACGACCTCACGCGCGTGCCCACGCCGAACGGCGGGCCCGGCGTGGACCGCATCCGCGCGAGCACGCTCACCATCGGCATCGACCGGGACGCGCTCTTCCCGCCCGAGCACATGAAGAACCTGTCCCGCCGCCTGCGCGCGCAGGGACTGCATGCCGAATACGCGGCCCTGTGCAGCGTGCACGGCCACGACGGCTTCCTCATCGAATGGGACGCGCTCGCGCCCCTGCTGGTCCGCGCGCTGGCCCTGCCTCCGGGCGTGGGCCGCGACGCCCGCATTTCATCCACTGCCGGCGTCCGCGCCCGGAAGACTTCATGACCGCCCCTGTGAGCATCACCCGTTACGCCCCCTTCCTGCTCGACACCGCCCAGGGACTCGCGTCCGTGGCCACGCACCTGTCGCGCCGCGACGCTGGCAACACGCGCGCAGCCATCGTGTCCTCACCACCCTGGCTCGCGGCGGGGCTGGAGTCCGCGCTGTCCATCGCGTTGAAGGGCAACTCCACGCTGGCCCGGCAGGAGCTGGATGGCCTGCTCGCGCGCGGCCTGTTGATGCTGGAGGAGGCCGAGCGCCGGTTGGGTGCGCCCCCGGGCTCCACGTCGGTGGAGGCGGACGGCACGCGCACGCTCGCGTCCCTGCTGGGGCCCGCGCGCCGCGCGCTGGATCGCGCGAGTCTGGTGCGCGAGCGGCGGCCCGCGCTGGAGGACGTGGTGCGTGGCACCGGCGAGCGGCTGACGGCGGCGCTGCTGGCGAAGTTGCTCGGTGCGCGCGGCGTGCCGTCGCTCGAGGTGGACGCGGCGGACTGGACGGTGACGGAGGGTGAGCCTGGGCAGGCACGAGTGAACCGCGAGCACACTCGCGCCCGGGTGGCCACGCTGCGGCCTTCGTGGGAGGGGCGGCTGACGTTGCACGCGGGTGGCCGGGGGACGGCGGTGGATGGCCGCTCCACGACGCTGGGCGTGGAGGGCGCGGACGAGACGGCGGCCGTGCTGTCCGTGCTGCTGGGCACGCCACTGACGCTGTGGACGGACGTGCCCGGGGTGATGACGGCGGATCCGTTGCACGTGGCGGATGCGCGGCCGGTGCCGCACCTGAGCTACACGGAGGCGCTGGAGCTGGTGTACCTGGGCCTGCCCACGCTGCACCCGCGCGCGCTGTCCACGCTGCGCGACGCGGACATCCCGCTGCGCGTGCGTCACCTGCAACAACCTGACGAACCCGGCACGCTCATCGACGTGCGCGGCGCGGGCAACGGCACCGTGCCCACGTGCGTGGTGTCCCTGGAGGACCTGGCGCTGCTGGGCCTGGAGGGAGGCACGGAGGAAGCGGCGCGGCCTGTGGGGCCTCGCGCGTTGCAGGCGCTGGAGGCCGCGGGCATCGACGCGTGGATGGCGGCGCAGTCGTCGCCGGGGCGCTCGGTGGCGGTGGTGCTGCGACGGGCGCACGCGGCCCGCGCGGAGGAGGTGCTGCGGCGGGAGCTGGCACCGGAGCTGGAGCGCGGCGCGTTGCAGCCGCCGCAGGTGCGCGCGCCGGTGACGCAGGTGGCGTTGGTGGCGGAGGCCATGGGTCAGGGCGCCAACGTGGCGGGACGGCTGTTCCAACCGCTGGGCGCGCTGGGCGTCAACGTGCGCGCCATCGCGCAGACGGCGAGCGCTCGCTCCATCTCGTTCATCGTGGATGGGGCGGAGACGGCGCTGACGGTGCGCACGGTGCACGCGGCCTTCCACTTCTCGCATGAAGAGGTGAGCCTGCTGGTGCTGGGCCATGGCGTGGTGGGCAGCCAGCTGCTGGAGCAGCTGCGCACGTTGCAGGAGACGCTGGCGCAGGGGCACGGCATCCAGCTCAATCTGGTGGGGCTCGCGGACAGCCGGCGGGTGCTCTTCTCGCCGGAGGGCATCCCGCTGAAGCAGTGGCGCGAGCGCATCGAAGCCGTGCCCGAAGGCGCGTCACCGCCCGTGGTGCGCGCGCTGCTGGAGCCGCTGCGCCGGTTGCCCGTGCCGGTGCTCGTGGACTGCACGGCGGCATCGGGCATGGAGGAGCTGTACCTGGAGGCGTTCCGCAGCGGCATCCACGTGGTGGCGGCGAACAAGAAGCCGCTGACGCAGCCGCTCGAGGTCTGGGAGCGGCTGCGGAGCACGGCGCACCTGAACCACCGCGCGTACCACTACGAGACGACGGTGGGCGCGGGGCTGCCGGTCATCCAGACGCTGAAGGACCTGGTGCGCACGGGGGACCGGGTGCACGGCGTGGAGGGTTCGTTCTCCGGGACGCTCGGCTACTTGAGCCAGCAGTTGATGGATGGGGTGCCGCTGTCGAAGGCGGTGCGCACCGCGCGCGAGAAGGGCTTCACGGAGCCACACCCTCGCGAGGACCTGGCGGGCACGGATGCCGCGCGCAAGGCGCTCATCCTCGCGCGTGAGCAGGGCTTGAACCTGTCGCTGGAGGACGTGGAGGTGGAGCCCTTCGTCCCGCGCGAGTACCTGGAAGAGGCGGACGTGGAGCGCTTCCTCACGGGGCTGGAGAAGCTGGACCGGACGTTCACCTCGCGCATCGAGGGACTGCGCGCGGAGGGCAAGGTGCTGCGCTACCTGGCGCGCATCGACCCGACGGCGAAAGACGGGCCGGTGCTGCGGGTGGGCCCGGTGGCGGTGCCGAAGGAGCATCCGGCGACGCGGCTGCGCGGCTCGGAGGCGTTCGTGGCCTTCTCCACCGAGCGCTACGCGGACTACCCGCTGCTGGTCCAGGGCGCGGGGGCAGGCGGCCCTGTCACTGCGGCGGGCGTCCTCGCGGACATCCTGAAGATCGCCCAGAACCTGCGGGGGCGGTGAGGCTCAGTAGCCCACGTAGCCGCTGCCGCCATTCATCGCCTGGATGCCCGGCGTGTTCGACACGGAGCCGTAGCGGTCCACCGAGTAGCGAACGGCCGCGACGATGTTGTCCACCGGGTTGCGGATGTTGTCGTGGCCCGGGACCTTGTACGCGTCGAACGTCGGCTGGATGGTCTGCATCAGGCCGATGGAGGGGTGGCCGTCCTTGGCGTTCTGGTCCCAGAGGTTGATGGCGTTCGGGTCGCCGCTGGACTCGTGCTGGATGATCTTCGCGATGTCCTGCGGGTTCATCTTCTCCACCGGGACGCCGTTGGCCTTGAGGATGTCCATGGCCTGCTTGATCCAATCGCCCACTTCGCCCTTCGGGACGTCGCCCGAGGGGCTGGCCGACTGAGTGGCGCCGGACGACTGAGCGGCTCCGGTCTGGAACGAGTCACCCGCGCCAGGCGCACCGCCCGTGCTGGACGCACCGTCGACGCTGGGGGCGCCGCCCATCTGGGTCTGGAGCAGCTGGACGAGCTGCTGCAGCTGCTTCACCACGTCCTCGAGCCCCTCCGCGAACTGCTTCCACTGCGCGCCCTTCGCGGGGCCCGCGCTGAAGCCATCCTGCTGGAACTGGGACGCCAGGTTCGAACCCGGCTTCTGGCAGGAGCCGCCCTGCACGCGGCCGCCGGACACGGCATCCGGACGGGAAGCGAAGTCCTGCGAGGGGACGCGGAAGGAAGCGGCGCGGGCGGAGGTGGGCGCGATGGCCATGGGATTTCCTCGGGAGCTTGAGTGCGGCTGACGAGGAACACCTACAGCAGGGGACATGCCAACCCATGGGCTGACACCTGCTTGAGGCCAAGTGCTTGAGTTCCTTGAGGCAGCGCGAGGCGCGGTGGGACGAACCGGGGCCCGTCCCTGGTGACTGGAGTCACCGCTCGCCAACAGCGGTCACCAGTCGCGATGCGCCCTACTTCGTGCGCCCGGAGGGCTTCCGACGCCCGGCCCGCGAGGGCTTCACGGTCTTCTTCGCGACCGGAGCCTTCTTCGCGACCGGAGCCTTCTTCGCGACCGGAGCCTTCTTCGCGACCGGAGCCTTCTTCACGGCCCGAGGCAGCTTCGTGGCCACGGCCTTCTTCGTGCCTCGCGCGGGGCCGTGCTTCTTCAGCAAGGCCGCGCCCTGCTCCGCGAGGCCCTGCTCCAGCGAGGGAGGCTTCTTCGCGCCCTTCTTCCCCGGGGGCTCGCGCGTCAGAGCCCCTTCGCGGGTCACCTCCACGGTCCTTCCGGAGAAGGCGCTCCAGCCCTCCAGTGCACGCGTCCAGCGCGCCAGCAGCGCTTCACGAGTGTCCGCGTCCGGCAGTCCTTCCGCGTGCAGCGCCACGGTGACGCCATGCACCGACGGCAGCACGCGAAGCTGCACGGTGCGCGCCCGGGGCCACTCGTCACGCTCCAGTCGCAGGCGGAGCTGCTTGGGAGGAACCTGACGCACCACCTGGATGCGCGTCCCGTCCACGAGCGCGACCTGCTCGCCTTCCGTCAGCGCCTGGGCGCAGGCCCCCACCCAGCGGACCAACCCTGACGCCTCGCCCCAGGCGGCCCAGGCCATCTCAGAGCCCACCGCGAAGGAGCGCCGTACTCCTGCCTGATATCCACCATTCGCCGTCCGACCTGTCGACATGGACCTTTCCTGTCTGTCTGATCTGGCTTCCCCCATCCGAGAGGAACCGATGCGCCACCTTCCGCCTGGCCTGCTGTGCATGGGAGCCCTGCTGTTGACCGCATGTGGCGCGGACAGCACCGGGGGTTCCCCCGCGACGAACCTGGCGACGACCGAGCAAGCCATCCTCCCGGACTGCGCGACCGACCCGCATCACTCCGTCAACTTCTACAGCGACCACACCCGGACGACCGAGGTCGGATGGCGAGGCTGCACCTGCGATGGAGAGGAGATCAACCTGGGGCAGGCCACGTCCTGGTACACGGTCAGCTACACGCCGTTGTCCTGTCCCTGAAGCACGGCGGCCGCCCCCTCCCGCCAGGAGGAGGGCTCACCCCGTGGGGCGGTAGCCCGGCATGAGGAAGTTGTCGTGGTCCGCGTACGCCGGCGCGTCCGCCTCACCGGTGAAGGCGCGCAGGGTGCAGTACTCCGGATACGACGCCTGGACGGTGATCTGATCCCCCACCTGGAGGACCACGTCACCGTTCGGGTGCAGCGTCTCCTCCTCGCCCCGGATGAGCGACAGCGCCAGCCCGCCGAAGCGGTCGCGCACCTGGGAGATGTTCATCCCCGGCAGTCCGTCCCGCACCACGAACAGCGACACCACCATCAGGTGCTTGCCGATGCGGAACGAGTGGACGAGCCGCGGATCCAACGCCGCCAGCGCCATGGCGGGCGCGGCCAGCGAGGAGCTGGACAGGGCCTCCGCCTTGAACGTGTCGCGCACCTTCGCGCCCAGGTCGTCGTCGAACAGGCGGATGACCACGCGGATGCCGGGGTTCAACCGCCGCGCGTCCAACGCGATGTTCAGGTTCGCCAGGTCGTCGTCCGTGGCGCAGACGATGGCGGACGCCTTCTTCACGTGGGTGCGCGGCAGGCACAGCGGGCTGCGCGTGTCGTCGATGAGCAGCGGGATGTTCTCGTCGCGCAGCGCGGACACGAACGTCGCGTCCTCGCGCTTCTCCACCACGACGACGTCCTTGCCCATCTCCCGCAGCTGCGTCACCACGCGGTAGCCCACGCGTCCCGCGCCGCACACGACGACGTGGCCCTTCATCGTTTCGGACACCACGGTGACCCACTCCTTGTCGTTCTTGTGCCGCGCGAAGAAGAGGTACGCGAAGCGCACCACGCCATCCACCACCAGCGCGATGCTGACCGGCGGGATGAGGATGTTGAGCGTCTCCACGAACCAGTCGCTCACGTAGGGCAGCGACGGCTGGCCGAAGAGCAGGAAGTAGACGTGGTGCAGCGCCTCTCCGTAGGAGATGCGGTCCCCGCCCGGCCCCACGTAGCGCCAGTGGTACAGCGCCGGCCCCACCCCGAAGATGACCGCCGCGAGCAGCAACGTGCTGCGGAACCTCCGCGACAGCGCGCGCAGGTACCGCAGGTCCATCATCAGGCGCGCGGCAGGGCTCTTCATGCGCGCGGGAGTCTACGCCGCCGGGGTGATGTCCGTGGAGGCTTCCGCCTTCGCACGGCGTTTCTCGATGAGCCACACCGCCAACACGCCCAGCTCGTAGCAGAGCAGCATGGGGCCGGCCATGAGCGACAGGTTCACCACGTCACCCGTGGGCGTCAGCACCGCCGCCGCGATGAGGCACACCACGAACGCGTGGCGCTGGTAGCGGATGAGGAAGCTCGACTGCACCACCCCGACGATTCCCAGCAGCGCCATCACCAGCGGCAGCTCGAAGATGACGCCGAAGGCGAGGATGAGCAGCAGCACCAGCGACAGCTGCTCGTTCATCGTCAGCATGGGCCGGGTCCAGCGCGCGGCCTCGGCTTCCGCGTGGCCCTTGGCCAGCTCCTTCTGCAGCCGCCACAGGCCGGACATCTCCTCCGCGCGAGTGGGCGCCACGCCCGCGAGCAGGCTGGCCGCCTGGTCCATGGCGGCCTCCGACGCGACGTAGTCCTGCTTGCCGAAGGCCGTCACCGCCTCCACGCGCTTCTCCACCGCCTGGCGCAGCACGCCGCGCGCGGGCACGCCCAGCCCATCCGCGGCGGCGTCCAGCAGGTCGCCCAGGCCCTTGAGGCGCGCGGTGAGCTCCACGCTCTTCGCGGACGCCACCTCCGGGTCCTTCACCTGGCCCTCACCGGCGGCCGTCAGCACGGCGCTGGTCTCCTTGGCCACGTGGCCGGCGCGCTCCACTTCGCCAATGCGCAGGAAGCGCAGCGCGTCCTCGCCGCCCATGCGCGCGGTGTCCAGGCGCTGCTCCAGGGCGAGCGTCTCCTCCTCGTTGAGGAGGAACTTGAACATGGAGGGCAGCACCAGGAAGTAGCAGAACATCGAGCCCACGATGAACGCGACGGAGCCCAGCACCACGAAGGGCGACGCGTACTTGCGCTCCTCCGGGTAGAGGCCCGGCGCCACGAAGCCCCAGATCTGCCAGAGGATGACGGGCGTGGTGAGGAAGATGCCGCAGTACACGCCCACCTTCATCAGCACGTTGATTTCTTCGATGCCGGATGTGTAGACGAGCGAGCGCCCTTCCGGGGGCAGCGCGTCCAGCACCGGCCGCATCAACACGCCGAAGATGGGCTTGGCGAAGATGAGCGACACGGCGCCCAGCACGAGCACCGCGAGCGAACACTTCACGAGCCGCGAGCGCAGCTCCGTGAGGTGCTCCGCCAGGCTCATCCGGAAATCCGACAGGTCAACCCCTTGGCGATTCAGGGCTCAGCTCCGTTTCGGCGCGTTGCGCGCCACCGTGCCCGGGATGGGGGCGAGTTGCGGAAGGCCGTTCTCGTCCTGCGCCGGCGCCGCACCCGTCTGCTCTGCGGCCTGCGTGCCGGTGGCGGGCTCAGCGTCCACGGCGGCCTCGGCGGGCGCGGGCACGTTCTCGGGGTCCACCGTCGCGGTGAGCGCGGGGGCGGGC
>NZ_RAWF01000141.1:0-26523 GCF_003612075.1 Corallococcus sp. CA041A | reverse complement strand
GAGGGAGGGGGAGGCAACCTGGGGCGTGTCTGTCTCGGCCCTCGCCAGCAGGGCCACCCCTCCAATGAGGAAGAGGCACACTTCCACGAAGCTGAGGAAGAGGGCGAGTCCCAGCGACGTCACCCCATGGCCCTCCGGGAAGCTGCGGCGCGGGTCGCTCTGGCCATATTGCACCTGGATGCGGTCCCCGGGGCGCAGCCGCTTCCACAGCTTCGAGGAGATGTTCCGCCGGTGCTCCTGGCGCTCACCGCCCTGGGGCGTGAAGGCGTAGACGAGGATGTAGTCGCTGTCATCCGAGGCCGCGAGGAACTCCTTCTTCACCACCGTGCCTTCCGCGTGCAGCCCCTCCGCCAGGAGGGCCATGTCCCGCCGGTACGACCCCCAGGTCAACACCAGCATGGACGCGCCCAGCACCACGAACGTCGCACCCAGGACCCGCGCCGCGAAGAGAGCCACGCCGTGCCTCCTGCCCGCCTTTTAAGCGGGCACCCGGCGACGCGAAACGGCAATGCCCTCCACGCCCCGCCGTAGAGCCAGCGCGCGGGTCCCTCCCTGGCGTCGCGTTCGCCGAAACGCCATGCTCCCGCGCGTCCTGTCCGGAGGTACGCACCGTGTCCCTGTTCGATGCCGTCGCCGCGGGTGACCGCGCCGCCTTGAGCGCCCAGCTCGACGCGGGCGCGGACCCCAACCCCTTCGACGACGAGGGCCGTACGCCGCTGATGATGGCCGCGCGCTCGGGTCAGGACGACCTGGTGCAGGCGCTCCTGGAGGCTGGCGCGGACCCCACGCTGCCGGACTCCGTGGGCGAGACACCGTTCGTCGCCGCCGCCGCCTACGGCCACTTCCGGGTCTGCGCGCTCCTGTCCCCGCACGCCACCGCCGACGAGAAGGACATGGCGCGCACGCTGCTCAAGAACCAGGGCATCGACGAGATTCCCGCGCGTCCCTCGCGAGCGTCCGAGGTCGCGCCCGACGACTTCCGCCGCAAGCTCGCCTCCGCGGGCGCCTACGTCGCGGGCAAGCTGGGCGACGCCGGCGCCACCAAGCGCCTGGAGCGCGTGCTGCGCTCGGAGGGCAACGCGCCCAAGGGTCCCTTCAAGGGCCGCAAGTAGTCTTCCAGCCCGGAAAGGCGAAGGGCCCGGCCGCTCCCACCGTGGGGAGCCACCGGGCCCTCGTCACATCTGGAGCCGGTCCCGCGTTACTCCGGCTTGGCGCTCACCACGGGGCTGGGGCTCACGGTGCCGCCCTTGTTGGTGGTCTCCATGGAGTCCGCGACCAGCTCGGTGATGTCCTTGATTTGGATCTGCTCACGACCGGTGTCGTTCTTCGCGTCGTTGAGCATCGTGGAGCAGAACGGGCAGGCCACCGCGACGATGCCCTTGCCGCCCGGCTCCTTGTAGTCGCCCACCATGCCCGGCTTCTTCTTGTCCGCGGCGTCGGGGTAGGGCGTGTTGGGATCCTCCGCGTGCTTGAGCGTGAGGGCCGCCTCGTTGATGCGGTTGTGGTTGATGCGCGTGCCGATGTGCTCTTCCATCCACATCCGGCCGCCACCGGCGCCGCAGCAGAAGCCCTCGCGCTGGCTGCGCTGCATCTCCACCACTTCCAGGCCCGGGATGCTCTTGAGCACTTCACGGGGCGCGTCGTACACGCCGTTGTGCCGGCCCAGGTAGCAGGGGTCGTGGTAGGTCAGCTTCGTTCCGGCGTTCATCACCGAGGACAGCTTGATGCGCTTGTCCTTGAGCAACTCGTTGATGAGCTGCGTGTGGTTGATGACGCGGTACTCGCCGCCGAACTCCGGGTACTCGTTCTTGATGGTGTTGAAGCAGTGCGGGCACTGCGTGATGACCGCCTTCACGCCCATCGCGTTCCAGGACTCGACGTTCGTCTTGGCCAGCGTCTGGTACAGGTACTCGTTGCCCATGCGGCGCGCGGAGTCGCCGTTGCACATCTCCTGCTTGGACAGCGTCGCGAAGGACACGCCCGCCTCGCGCATGATCTTCACCAGCGCGCGGCTCACCTTCTTCTGCTTGTCGTCGTAGCTGCCCGCGCAGCCCACGAAGAACAGGTACTCGTACTCGCCGCCGTCACCCCAGGTGGGCAGCGCCAGGTCCGCCGCCCACTCGTCGCGCTGGTCCTGGCCGATGCCCCAGGGGTTGCCCTGGCGCTCCATGCCCTCGAACACGCGCTGGATTTCCGCCGGGAACTCCGCCTTCACCTGCACCTGGTAGCGGCGCATGTCGATGAGGCGCGGGACGTTCTCGATGAACACCGGGCAGGCCTGCTCGCACCAGCCGCAGCTCGTGCACGCCCACACCGTCTCCGCCTTCAGCGCGCTGCCGATAATCTCAGGCAGGGGCTCCTTCACGCCGTTGGGGCCGTAGCCTTCCTCCACCCAGCGCTCGTTGTCCCAGAGCCAGTGCTTCAGGTCCTGGTTCACGGCCTTGTGCGTGAGCGGCTTGCCCGTGATGTACGTGGGACAGTGCGTCTGGCACCGGCCACACTCCGTACAGGAGTACAGGTCCAGGCCGTTCTTCCAGGTGAGGTCCTTCACCGTGGCGGCGCCGAACTCCTCCTTCTCCAGGTTGGGCGTGGGCAGCTTGCCGGTGGAGTGCGTGCGCTGGAAGAAGACGTTGGGCAGGCCCGTGATGATGTGGAAGTGCTTGCCCAGCGGCAGGAAGTTCAGGAACGCCAGGATGATGGTCAGGTGGATGAAGAAGCCCGCCACGCCCAGCACGTGCGACGCCGTCACGCCCAGGGGCATCATCGCCAGGCCCGTCAGGCTGGTGACGGGCTCCCACCACACCATCGCGGACGGCGCCGCCGGCACCTGCGTGGCGCCCACCGCCACCTGCTGCGCGGCGGCGTGCGCGGCCACCATGTGGCTGCCACCGAACATGAACTCGGTGATCATCAGGCCCGCGATGAAGCCCAGGATGAGGTAGGCCTCCCAGGACTGGGACATGCGGTCCGGCTTCACCTTCCAGCGCGTCCACACGAAGTACGCCACGCCCGCGAGCGCCAGCGCCGCGACCACGTCCTTGGTCAGCAGGTACACCTTGTAGAGCAGCAGCAGCGGCGGCGCGGCGTCCCAGGCCGGGTGGCTCAGGTCGGTGAGCACGTCCAGCGCGGTGGACGAAAAGCCCATCGCGAACATCATGATGGTGCGCAGCGCCAGCACCATGAACGCCGCGTAGATGAAGATGTGGAACAGGCCCGGGGTGAATTCCTCTGGATCCACCATGCGCTTCTGGCCCAACCCGAAGCGCACCAGCTGCGCCACGCGGTAGGGGATGTGGTCCAGCCGGTTCTCCTTCTTCATCGCGAGCAGCACGCCCACGCGGCCGGACATCGTGATGATGAAGATTGAGACTGCGCCTGCCAGCAGCAGGCCGGTGATGATGGGGTTCATGGAACCTCGGGACCCTCTGGGGCCGCACGGCGGCAACGCCGGTTGCTGCGACGCGGCAATTCTGGAGTGATTGTCAACCCTAGCAGGGGTGATTCGCGAATCAAGCGCTCTGCGGGGGCCATGTCCCGCAGCGTTCCTTCCACTGCTTCCAGACCGTCGTCCAGGGTGGTGCCCACCCACCCTCCGCCCCAGACCTGCCGTGCGCGAAATCCTCACGCCTGGCGTGCTGGAAGGCAGGCGGCCGGGCGTGGTCTGGCGGAGTGTCCCAGAACTTTGCTGTCCCGAGGGCTTTACAAAATCGGGGCGGGCTCCCAACATGTTCGTAAATCGGTCAAGAAGTGCTTGTAAAGGGACCCGCATGGGGCGGGCCCGGTGACCGACGCAGGGCGTCCAAGGGGACGCGAGCCGTCAAAGGCCGTACACCCCGTGAATGGAGCGCCGAGGAGCCGGACATGAGCCACGACGAGAGCACGTACCTGGACGAGGGTTTGGACGACCTGGAGCTGTCCGCGACGGGTGAAAACGGCCGTTCGGTTCCGCTGGACTCCACGGACGAGCGGCGCTGGGGCCACCTGGACGAAGAGGCCTGGGGCGGCTGGCACGTGGCGGAGTGACGCCCTGCCCCCGCGGCTCGTGGCCTGCGCGGGGGCCTTCGTTGTCGAACCTGTCGGACCGTCGGACAGGTTCCGGGACTTGCACTCCCGGGCGCTGATGCAGTGCGCTGGATGCCGTGACGCTCCCCGTCCAAGGTCGGGTCGAGCCCTCCGGAGCGGTCCCCGGAATGACCGGTGTAGGACCTTCCAGGAAGTAAATCTGTAAATGGCTGAACGAACCCGCCGGAATCCGCGTGTCCGTGGGTGACGCGAGCCGTCCCGAGGCGCGCCGGATGGGTGATCTCCGGTGCCGGGCGGAGGCTCGTAAGAGCAGGGGTTGGTCGGGTCGGACACGTTGCTTTCACGACCGGAAACCCGACATCCTCCATGAACAGCGACAGGACTTCAGGGCGGACGCGGGCCCGTGCAGGGGCGTCCGGGGCCAGGAGGCCGTCGCGACGGCGATCGCGTCGGTCGAATGAGCGGGATGGGGCCACCCACCATGCGGGAGTGCGGATGAAGCAGACGGCGTGGGCAGTGGAGCGCGACGCGGACGGCGGCCGCGAAGTGCTGCTGCTGGTGACCCTGGAGGCCGAAGCAGAGACGCCTCGGGCCCCGGTTGCGGTGAACCTGGTCATTGACCGGAGCGCGTCCATGCGGGGCGCGCCGCTGGCGGCGGCGGTGGAGGCGGCGCGCGCGCTGGTGGAGCGGGCGGGGCCCAAGGACTACGTGGGCCTGCTCACGTTCGACGCCGACGCGGAGCAGGTGCTGCCCGTGCGCGCGATGGAGCCGGGCGCGAAGGCAGCGTTCCTGAAGACGCTCTCTCGCCTGGACTCCGGCGAGGGCACCGCGCTGCACGAGGCCGTGGAGAACGGCGCGGAGGCCGTGCGGCGCGTGCTGGTGCCGGGCGCCCGGCCGCAGCTGCTCATGCTCACGGACGGCGAGCCCTCCGTGGGACCCACCGCGCTGGGCGAGTTCAAGGTGCTGGGCCAGCGGGTGCACGACTCCGGCGTGGCGCTGCACGCGCTGGGGCTGGGCAAGCACTACCTGCCGGAGATCTTGGAGGCGCTCACCGGCCCGTCCGGCACGGGCTTCACGCACGTGGACGACGCGGAGGGCCTGCCGCTGGCGGTGGGCGCGCTGGGCGCGGAGCTGTTCGGCGAGGTGGTGGCGGACGCGCGCGTGTACGTGCTGCCCACGGGCTTCGCGGACCTGCGCTGCCGTCACCGCTACCCGTCGCGTGTGGAGGGTGACGCGATGAGCGCCGCGCTGGGAGCGGTGTCGCACGCGTTCCCGCGCCGCGTCCTCTTCGCGGGCGTGCTGGAGAAGGGCGACTGGAACCTCACCGTCACCGCTTCGTACACGGAGCACGGCGACACCCGGCGGCTGTCCGTGCCCGTGACGCGCCTGTTGCCTGACAGCGACGAGGGCCGCTTCGTGCGCGCGGTGTCCGCGGAGCTGGAGCTCGTGTCTCACGAGGCCGCCGCCTGGAAGGCACTCTCCCGCCGTCAGCAGGACGCGGCCGAGCGGGCGCTCGAGGGCGCGGACAAGGGGCTCTACAAGCTGGCCCGCCTGGGCTCCGCGGAGGTTCCCGCGCAGCGGCACGTGGACCGGCTGGCGGACCTGCGCCGGGCGGTGGAGCGCCGTGCGGCCCAGCCGTCCGCCTTGGGAGTGCGCCGGGCCCAGTCAGAGGTGTCGCGCATCACCATGAGCCGCATCGGGCCGGCGCTTCCGGCCGCGGTGAATGTGGGCCCGCCTCCGCGAGCGGCCCTGCCCGCCGTGGCGAACGGCGGCGCGCCTCCACCGCAGGCGGTGACCCTGGACAGCGGGGGGCTCCTGCCCTGGAAGACGGGCGGCGGCGAGTCGTAACCGTCCGGAGTCCCTGAGCGTATGGGGAAGGCGCGGGGGCCCGGGGTGGTCCCTGACGCCGGGCGTGCGGGCATGCGGAATGCCCGGCTGCCCGGAAGGTTGAGTGCATCCCGCGGGGACGCATCCCAGGTAGCACGGCGTTTCCAGGTGGATTAACGGGAGTCGCATGACGCATCGGTGGAGCAAGAGGTCTGGAAGCCGGCTCGGTGGGCTGGGCGTGGTGGGCGCGTTGCTGCTGGCGACGTGGGCCCAGGCCGCGCTTCCGCCCACCGCCGTGGGCAGCACCGCGCCGGACGAGGGCGACCCCCGCCTGGAGGGTGCGCTGCTCCTGGACGCCACGCAGGTGAAGGCGGGCGGCGACTTCCGCGTGGGCGTGCGTCTCAAGCTGGACCCGGAGTGGCACGTCTACTGGAAGAACCCGGGCGACTCCGGCCTGGCCACGGAGGTGTCGTGGGATGTGCCGGGCGTCACGGTGGGGGATTTGCGCTGGCCCTTCCCCAGCACGTTCCGCACGCCGGACGGCTTCATCACCACGCACGGCTACCACGACGAGGTGCTGCTGTTCGCGCCCGCGCACGTGTCGAAGGACGCCACGGGTACGCTGAACGTGTCGGCGGCGGTGGACGCGCTCGCGTGCAAGGTGCACTGCATCCCCGCGCAGCTGGTGCTGACGCGCACGCTGCCGGTGGGGCCGGAGACGGTGACGGATCCGGAGTTCGCGCCGCAGTTCGACGCCGCGCAGGCCCAGGTGCCCTCGCTGGTGGGGGCGCAGGGCGCGCCGCGCGTGGCGCTGGCGCTGGATGGCACGTCGCTGACGGCGGGCAAGCCGTTCACCGGCAAGCTCACCGTGACGGCGGCGGACGGCAAGCCCTACGCGGGAGACGTGGAGGGTGACTTCTTCGTGCCCGGCCGCATCCTGGGCGTGGACAGCGTGGCGCTGACGAAGACGGCGCCGGGGACGTTCGCGCTGAAGGGCCAGGCGTCGTCGGTGGTGCCCAAGGGAGAGCCCCGGCTCACGGGCGCGCTTCGCCTGGGCACGAAGGCCACGGGCTTCACGGCGGTGGACGTGGACACGGCACTCGCGCCGGTCGTTGCGGACGGCACGGTGGCGGGCGCGGCGCCCCTGAAGGTCCCGTCGGTGAAGGACGCGGTGGGCAAGGTGAAGCCCTCGGCCGCGGCTCCAGTGGCGTCGGGTGAGTCGCCGCTGGGGCTGGGCGTCGCGCTCCTGTTCGCGTTCCTGGGCGGCGCGCTGCTCAACCTGATGCCGTGCGTGTTCCCGGTGCTGGCGCTCAAGGTGTACGGCTTCACGCGGATGGTGCAGGAGGAGAAGGGCAAGGTGGCGCCGCACGCGGCGGCGTACGCGGGCGGCATCCTGGCGACGATGCTGCTGCTCGCGGGCGCGGTGCTGGCGGTGCGCGCGGGTGGTGCCAGCGTGGGCTGGGGCTTCCAGTTCCAGGAGCCGCTGTTCGTGGCGGCCGTGAGCGCGGTGCTGGTGGCGTTCGCGCTCAACCTCTTCGGCGTCTACACGCTGGGCGCGGACGGCACGGCGCTCGCGGGCAAGGTGGACCAGAGCCACGGGCTGATGCGCAGCGCGGGAGAAGGCGTGCTCGCGGTGGTGCTGGCGACGCCGTGTTCGGCGCCGCTGTTGGGCACGGCGGTGGGCTTCGCCTTCGCGGCGGGCCCGGCCACGGTGGTGGCGGTGTTCGTGGCGCTGGGGCTGGGATTGGCGCTGCCCTTCTGCGTGCTGGTGCTGGTGCCGGGGCTGATGAAGCGGCTGCCCAAGCCGGGCATGTGGATGGAGCGCGGCAAGCAGTTCCTGGGCTTCGCGCTGTTGGGCACGACGGTGTGGCTGGTGTGGGTGATGGGCGGCCTGGCCGGCGTGGACGGCATGGCGCGGCTGCTCGCGTTCCTCATCGCGGTGGGCCTGGTCACGTGGCTGTACGGCCAGTCGCAGGGGCTGGAGGGCGGGCGCCGGGGCGTGACGGTGGCGCTGGCGGTGCTCGTGCTGGTGGGCTCGGGCGCGGTGGCGCTGCGCTTCGAGGAGGCGCAGGCGTCGCTGGAGACGCGCGGCGCGGTGGCGTCGCACGGTGGAGCGCAGCCCTGGGATGAGGCGGCGGTGACGGCGGCGCTGGCGGCGGGTCAGCCGGTGTTCGTGGACTTCACGGCGGACTGGTGCCTCACGTGCAAGTTCAACGAGCGCACCGTGCTGTCGCGCGACGACGTGCGGCAGGCGTTCCTGAAGCACAACGTGGCGTTCTTCGTGGCGGACTGGACGCGGCGGGACGCGCGCATCACCACGAAGCTGGCGGACCATGGCCGCGCGGGCGTGCCCATGTACCTGGTGTTGAGCCCGGGCGCGCCGGACAAGCCGGAGGTCCTCAACGAGCTGCTCACCGCGGACAGCGTCATCACGGCGGTGCAGCGCGCGGCGGAGTGTGGGTCGCCGTTGAAGGGTGGCTCGGTGGTGTGTGCCCGGCCTTGAGCCGGGAGTGAAGTCGGGTTTGTGTTGTTCGTTCGTGCGCAGCGTTCAACTCATTGGAGGTTCCGTCATGAAGCAGGTCTTCAAGGCACTCGCTCTCACCGCGGCTTTCGTGTCCGCTCCCGTCTTCGCTGCTGACAACGCGGAGGTGGGCAAGCCCGCTCCGGCGTTCACGCTGAAGGACGAGGCGGGCAAGGCCCACTCGCTGTCCGAGTACAAGGGCAAGGTGGTGGTGCTCGAGTGGACGAACCCGGAGTGCCCGTTCGTGAAGCGGCACTACGAGGCCAAGACGATGCAGAACACGCAGAAGGGCTTCGACGCGAAGAAGGTGGTGTGGCTGACGGTGGACTCGTCCTCCACGCACAACGCGAAGAGCGCCGCGGACTGGAAGAAGAAGGAAGGCTTCAGCCAGCCGGTGTTGCTGGACACGGACGGCGCGGTGGGCAAGAGCTACGCGGCGAAGACGACGCCGCACATGTACGTCATCGACGGTGAGGGCGTGGTCCGCTACGCGGGCGCCATCGACAACGACCCGCGCGGCAAGGAAGCCACCAAGGTGAACTACGTGCAGACGGCGGTGGACGCGCTCCTCAACGGCAAGCAGGTGCCGACCGCGACCTCCGAGCCGTACGGCTGCTCCGTGAAGTACAAGAGCTGAGCCTCTGTGACGTCATGAGGTTTGAAGGCCCGTGTTCCCGCGAGGGGACGCGGGCTTTTTCGAAGTTGACGTTGTCTTTTTTCTTCGGGAAATTTCGGACCATCATGCCTGCCGCCGTCCATCCCGAGCTGGAGCCGGGCCGCGTCTATCGGACGAAGGAGCTGGCCACGTGGGGCGTGAATGCGCCCCGACTGGCCCGGCGATTGGTGGGCGAGGGCGTGCTGATTCCCCTGGCGCATGGGCTCTATGCCTGTCCGAAGCGGGGGCGTTTCGGCGTGGTGGCTCCGTCCGATGAAGCCATCATGAAGGCGTTCCTGGAGGGCAGCCCGTTCGTCTTCACCGGGCCTGACCGATGGAATGCGCTCGGGTTGGGATCCACGGCGGTCTTCGCTTCGGCGCTCGTCTACAACACGAAGCGCTCGGGTCGCTTCGAGTTGGGAGGGAGGACCTTCGAGTTGCGGCGGGTCGCCTTCCCTCAACCCCCGACGCTGGAATGGTTCGTGGTGGATCTCTTCGAGAACGCCGGGAGTGCAGGCGTCGTGCCCGCGGAGCTGACGCGTGCGTTGACGCGCGCGCTGAAGCGAGGCGCGTTCGATGCCCGGCGGCTCGGGGAGATGTCTGACCGGTTTGGTAGGCAGAGCACGCGTGAGTGGATCCACGAAGCGATCCGCTCTGCCTCTGCATGACCTTCATCCACGAAGACCCCGAATTCGATCAACTGCTGCGAATCGTCGCCGACAAGCGGCGGCTCTCCCTTGGCCTCACCGAGAAGGACTACTGGGTCACCCATACGCTGTGGGCCCTGCATGACGCGGGCTTCGAGGTCTGGTTCAAGGGCGGCACGTCGCTCTCGAAGGGCTTCTCGCTCATCCAGCGGTTCTCGGAAGACCTGGACCTCAAGCTGGAGGCAGGGTCGGTCGAGCTTCCCCGGGTGACGGATTGGAGCCGCACCGGAGCAGGAGCGACGAAGGCCCGCCGGGCGTACTTCGAGGCGCTGGCCGAGCGCATCCAGGTTCCCGGGGCGCGGACGGAGCTGGATATCGACGGAGCGGATCGGTACTGGCGCTCCGCCAGCGTGCGCATCCTGTATCCGGCGCAGCATCTGGGCGGCATGGTGGGAATCCTGCGTCCCTTCGTCCTTCTGGAAGTCGGCAATGCGCGGGTGACACCCTTTGTCCGGCGCGACATGGCGTCATTCGTCCACGAAGAGCTTGAGGCCCAGCAGCAGCTCGCGGACTTCAAGGACAACCGCCCCAGGGCCGTGCGGTGTGTTCATCCCCTGGTCACGCTGTTGGAGAAGGTGGATGCCATCCAGCGACGGCTCCAGAAGGAGCCGTTGGAGCCTGCCACTTTCGTGCGCCACTACGAGGACGCGGCACGCATCATCGCAGCCGAAGATGCGCTACCTCCTTTGCCTGACTACGCGGACGTCCGTGCACTGGCCGAGGAGATGATCCGGCAGAAGCAGATCGATGCGCCTCCTGCTGGTGACGCGCGGCACTTCCTCCCAGGCGGCGAAGGCACCGCGGCCATCCAGGCCGCCTTCGAGGCAATCGCCCCGATGTTCTGGGGACCACGTCAGACGCTGGCTGAATCCGTGGCGGCCCTCTGTGCCTGGCTCACCCGGTTTCATTCCGCGTCGCGGTGAGCGTAGTCCGGGCCCAGGCCTTCGATGCGGTAGGCATTGCCGGGGTAGGTGCGGTTGAGCGTCGTCTCCAGTGTCGACGGGTAGCGCTCCAGGGAGACGTGGCGTTTGATGCGCTTGCGCAGCTTGAGGGCGCCTCGGACCAGGCCGCCCACCCAGGCGGGTGGGGATTCGAACTGGATGGCCGGGAGCAGGCGCGGCGGCACCAGGCTGAGACTGATGGGGGCCACCAGCGGACGCAGCGGGCGTGGCACCCAGCCGGCGAGGATGTTCACCGTGGACTGGGCCACACGGTGGCTGGCGGCGTCGGGGACGAACTCGCGCGCTTCGTAGTCGCGGATGAAGGCGTCGTAGGCGGGCTTGTCCTCGGGGATGTCCTTCAGGCCCATGCGGCGGCCGATTTCGCACCAGTAATGGAACCAGGCCTCCTGCTCGTGCTGGGTGAAGGGACGCCAGCCGAACTCCTGCATCCACTGGATGGGGAAGTCGATGAACGTCCACAGCACGAAGAGGAAGTCCTCGTTCGGGATGCGGAAGAAGGAATGGATGTGGTTCATCTGCTCCAGCGAACGGTGTCCCGCCTCGCCCTCCCAGCCGCACTCCATGAACCGCGCGATGAGCATGCGCGTGTCGTCGTAGCGCTTCTGGCCTCGCTTGTTGAACTCACCCGTGCGGTCCAGGAGGCGTGAGACGGAGCGGCTGCCGTAGGTGTGGAAGAGGGCGATCTCCGTGGACCGCACGATGTCGAAGGGGAACTCGTAGTTGGTCAGCAGGTGCACGATGCGCTGGCAGTCACGCCGTGCATCCAGGGAGGCGATCTCCCGGCTCACTTCGGGCAGACGCGCTCGCCAGAACGGCTTCCGATAGACGGGGCCGGGCACGCGAGCGGCGGAAGGCCTTCCCTCGCCGCTGAAGGGACAGCCGGAGGGGACAGCGTCCTCGGGGTGATGGGCCGGGTCGGTCATGGCGGGGCGGCTCCGGGATGCAAGGCGATTGGTGATGCTACCCCGCTCCATGACGGCATGCCGTGCCCCTGCCGACCCGTGTGTCTTATGCAGTGGCCTTGTCGGGGGATGGGACGCGCCGGACCTTGTCCTGGAGGGCAGGACATCCAGACAGGAGACGCGACCATGGCCAGCAACAAGGGGCCGCCGGTGAAGGGGCCTGAGCGCACGGATACCCACAGCGCGGAGGAACTGGAGCGTGAAGCCAGGCACCAGCGCCCGGGCACCGAACGGGGCGACGTGACGGACGAGGACGTGGGCGAGGACCGCATCCTCCAGAAGGGCATTGGCGGCTACGGCGCGCAGGAGGGCACGGAGCCCGCGAGGGAAGCGCCGCCGCTCAGCGACGACGGCGACCGGTAGCGTTGGCCGTCGCTCGGCGGGCGGGGGCGCCGGGGAGCCGAGCCGCGGAAACCTGTCCGACATTCGGACAGGTTTTGAGGCCGCGCCGGGCGGGAGGCGCACGGCCTGGAGGCCTGGGAGCCTAGAGTGCCGCCATGGCCTCCGCCCGCCTCGTGCGTTCCTGCTGCGTCCTGGTGTTGTTGTTCTTCGCGATGCCAGGGGTGGCGCAGGAGACGCCTGCCCCGGACGCAAAGGCGTGGCTCGCGCAGCACAACGCGGAAGCGGTGCGTGTGAACCAGACCGCGATGGGCATCCTGTTCGGCTGGGCGGTGCTGAACATCGGCACGGGCGTCGCCGGACACTTCGCGAGCGAAGGCGAGACGCGGGCCTTCTTCCAGGCGAACGCGGCCTGGAACGTGGTGAACCTGGTCATCGCGGGGCTCGGCTATCACGGGCAGGCGACGGCGGATCCGGCCTCGTGGGACCTGGCGCGCAGCCTGTCCGAAGGGCAGCGGATGGAGAAGGTGCTGCTCCTCAACGCGGGCCTGGACGTGGGCTACATCGCCTTCGGCGGATTCCTGTGGGAGCGCGGAATGCGCAAGGACTCGGAGCGCCTGCGAGGCTGGGGCAAGAGCGTGCTCGTGCAGGGCGCGTTCTTGTTGGTGTTCGATGGCGTGCTCACGTTCCTCAACGCGAAGCTGAACGGGGAGCTCACGGCGCGCCTGGTGCCCGCGCCGGATGGCGTGGGCTTGATGCTGACGTGGCCGTGAGCCTCAGACGCGCGCGTGCCATTCGAGCCCGCCGGGCAGGGGCCGTGCCGCGAACTCCAGGTGGATGACCCGTCGGTGCGCGGGGACGCGTGACGGTGACGAGGCGTGCAGCAGCAGGGGCCGCATCACCAGCAGGCCGCGGCGGGGCACGAGGCAGTCCACGGGAGCGCTTCGTTCGAGCCAGCCGGGGATGCTCGATGAGGACAGTCGCCCTTCACGGTGTGAGCCCACGAGCACGCGCACGGGACCGTTGTCCTCTCCGCAGTCGTCCAGGTGGACGCGCACCGCGACCATGCCTTCCAGGACGGACGTGGGGGGCTGCACGCAGGGCACACCGGCCTTCTCCGACCAGGGACCGAAGCCGGGCACGTCGCGGCGCTCGCGCACGGCGACGGTGAGGTCCTGGTGCCAGATGACCTTCCAGTTCGCGTCCGGTGTCTTGTCGAACAGCAGGCCTCGCACCGCGAAGCAGTGTGGGCCCAGGACGGATGCAGCGGCTTCGCGTACCGGATTTGAGCGGGCCAGCTCGCGGACGGCGGGCACGTTCTCCAGCAGGTTTCGCACGCCGCCTCGCCGCTGGGAGGTCGCGGCTTCTTCATTCACGGGACGCAGGGCCTGGAGCAGGGCATCCGCGGTGGCCGGCGTGATTCCGTGCGGGAGGATGGCGAAGCCCTCGCGCTCGATGCGTGCGGCCAGCTCCTCCGAAGCCATGTCGTGCGCCGTCGATGGGGACATCGTGGAGCGCAGCATAACGGGGGCGCGGTTCCACGCGGGACACCTGCCCGGTGGAACCGGAGCCCGGAAGGCTCAGGCCGCCACCGGTTCGCGGCGGTGGCGGGCCCGGGCGGAGACGTCCTTGCGGCGGCCCTTGCGCAGTACGTCCAGGTGCACCTCTTCCTCGGTGGCGAGCGCCATCAGCCGCTGCAGGTCGTCCACGCTGTTGACGGGCCGGCTGTTGATGCCGAGCAGCAGGTCGTCCGGCTGAAGACCGGCATCGTCCGCGGGCGTGCCCTCCTGCACCTTCAACACGCGCACGGCTCGCGGCTGGCCGGTGTCCTTCGCGAGCGCGGGCTCCAGGTTCACCGCCGTGGCGGCGATGCCCAGGAACTTCCGGTCCACTCGGCCGCGCTGGATGAGCAGGCTCGCGACCCAGGCCGCCGTGGTGGCGCTCACCGCGAAACCAATCCCCTGTGCGAACGGCAGCACCAACGTGTTGAGCCCCACCACGTGCCCTCGCGTGTCGAGCAACGGCCCGCCGGAGTTGCCCGGGTTGATGGCTGCGTCCGTCTGGAGCATCCCCTCCAGGATGACGCCGTCGGGCAGCGTGATGCTGCGGTTGATGGCGCTCACCACGCCCAGCGACACCGACTGCTCCAGGCGGAAGGGATTGCCAATGGCCATCACCAGCTGCCCTACCCGCACCGTCTCCGGATCCGCGAGCGGCAGCGTGGGGAAGTCATCGCCTTCCGCACGCACCACCGCGAGGTCCGTGGGTGCATCCCCGCCCACCAGCGTGGCCCGGCGCTCCTCGCCGTTGTGGAGCTGCACGGTGAGGCGCTTGGGCGTGCGCATCACCACGTGCCGGTTGGTGAGCACGTAACCATCCGGTGTGAGGAACAGGCCGGTGCCGTGGCCGCGCGCGTGCTCCACGCCCACCACCGCCGGAGCCGCGCCGGCCACGAGTCCTTCCAGGTCATCCGAGAGTTGCTGCAACAGTTTCATCGCCGGCTCCTTTCAAGAACGCTTGCCCACGGTGATGGGCACCTCGCGCAGTTCGCCCGCGCGCAACACCTTCGCCTGGATGGACGCGCCCACCTTCTCGTCGCCCAGGTAGCCCAGCAGGTCCTCCACGCCGTGCAGCGTCTGGCCGCCCAGGCTCACCAGCACGTCGCCCAGCACCAGCCCGGCCTTCTGCGCGGGCCCGTCCGGATCCACGGAGAGCAGGATGAGGCCCGCCTTCGTGCCTTCGATTTCACGCGGCAGGCGCACCGGGTAGGCGCCCACGCCCAGGTAGCCGCGGCGGATCCCGCCGTGTTCACGCAGGGAGTTCGCCACGCGCGTCAGCGTGCCGCCGGGGATCACGACCGCGGCGGTGCGGGAGAAGGCCGCCGTGGGGATGCCCAGGAAGCGGCCCTGCGCGTCCACCAGCGCGCCGCCGGAGAAGCCCGGAGGCAGGTCCGCGTCGGTCTCCAGGTAGCGGTCCACCTGGCCGCCCGCGTGCGTGCGCCAGTCGCCGCCGAACGCGCTGACGATGCCCAGCGTGGCCCGCGCCGTGCGTCCCGGCCGGCCGATGGCCAGGACGATGTTGCCCACCTTCACGTCATCGAGCGGCGCGGGCGCGAGCGCGGTGAGTCCACTGGCGTCGGCCTTGAGGAGCGCGAGGTCGGTGCTCGGGTCGCGGCCGACAAGCTCGGCGGACACCGAGCGGCCGTCCGCGAGGCCCACCTGGATGGAGCCCTCGTGCTCAACGGCGTGGCTGGTGGTGAGGATGTGACCGTCGGCGTCCCAGATGACGCCGCTGGCACCCCGGCGACGGCGGGCCTCGACGCGGACGAGGGAGGGAGCGATGCGTTCGACGACGGCGGAGATGGACTGCGAGAGGGACTGGAGGGTGTCGGTGGACATGGCGTGTTCCTTTCGAGCCTGAAACTAAAGGGCTCGAAATCGCGCCACATCGGCGGACCGGGCAGGACGGCGACCTACCCATTCAGGCAGGGAGCCTCTCCTTCCAGTCAGGACCCTGGTGCTTCGGGCAGGGTGATTCAGCTCACCTTGCGGAAGCGCTCGTAGCGCTCTTCCAGATAGAGCTTCTTGGGGCGCAGCTCCTTCGCGCGCGGCAGTTGGAGCGTCTTGCCCACGAAGCCCTTCAGCGCGTGCTCCAGCGTGGGGCCGTCCCGGGTGGCGAGCAGGCTGGGCGCCAGCTCGATGACGCCGTCGGGTCGGAAGCCCATCAGGTTCGTGTCGAAGGCGCCGTGGTGGAGCCGACAGAGCGCAAGCCCGTTGGGGACTTCCGCGTGGCCTCGCTCGTCGCGGTCCGGAAGGATGTGTGCGCCGTCCAGCAGTTCCTTGCGAGGAAACGCGCAGACGGCGCAACGGCATTTGTAGGCCTTCAGGACGTGCTGGCGGAAGGCGGCCTGATGCAGTCGCTTCTTGGACTGAACCGTGGTGTAGCGCCGCTCCATTGACAGCAACTTCGCGTCCGCGGTGAACGTATTGGGTTGAAACCGGTTCACCTTCTCCGGTTCATCCACCATGACGTGGAAGGAGCGCTTCTCAAGATTCACGTTGGAGATGTAAACGGGCCACAACGGCCGATACACTCCTGGTGCGACGGCGTAGAAGTAGATGAGCGGTACATCCGCTTTCTGCATCCGAACCAGGCGCTTGTTGTCGCGTCCTTCGACGTCTTCACCTTGAAAGTGGTACAGGAAGGCGTCGTCCGAGGCCACCTCGCTGTCGTCGTAGCGCGCGGTACGGTTTCCCCGTGGCTTCGTCGTCTTGATGGACAGAGCGGTCTCTTGCATCTGCCGGGGCCAGAAGATGCCGCGCCACTTGTTGGCGAAGAAGTGCTTCTCACCGCGAAATGTGAAGCCTTTGTGGATCAGCCGCCAAGGCAACACCTCTCCGTGCTGCTCCACCAGCGCCTGCAAGGCATTGAAGGCCGCCAGTCGGATGGCCTGGTCGTTGTCGGAGGGCGTGGGCACGGTCCACGACCAGGTTACCAGGCTCAGCCCCGTTCGAGCAGGGCTCCCCCCGGGCCGAAGCCCAGGGACAGGCACAGCACGCGGCGTCCCTTCACCTGCGGAGCCCGCCGCGCGGATTCGGCCGCCAGCTCCGCATCGTTGAGAACGAGCACATTGCCTCCCGTGTCCGGCAGGCCCGCCTGGGCGAGGATGTCCGGGACCAGGGAGGCCGTGCCCTCGAAGCCGTAGGTGCAGCCTCCGGGCATCAGGGCCTCATCCAGCGGACACGGCAATGCCAGACACAGCGCATCCGGAGGCTCGCGCGAGTCCTCCGCGAGGAACGTCCGCAGCGCTCCCGAGATGAACGCCACCGTGTCCCGGATGTGATGGCCGTCCGCGGGACGCGGCTGACCGATGAACAGCGGGGGCAAGTTGGTGAGGTTCCGTTCAACGACACGAGTGGCTCCTGGACGCGCGAGCTTGATGCTCGTCTGGCCCACGTCCACGCAGAGCGGACTTCGCGCACCCTTGGCTTCCAGCATGCGCAGCCCCGCGCGCACGGGGGCGAAGCGCGGTGACAGCGCGATGTGCACCGGTCGGCGCAGCGACGCCGTGGCCTCCCTCAACGCGGCAGGAAAGCCGTCCAGCTCCGCCAGACCTCCACTCAGGTACGCCGCATCCGGCGCGTGCTTCTTCACCAGCAGCGAGAGCGCTTCCGCCAGCGGAAGCATCACGCGGGCCGCGAGTTTGGCTCCGGGAACTCCCGCACGCCGGTCGTCCTCCACCCACGGGGAGCCCAGCAGCTCCCACAGCTCGCGCCCGAACACGGGCAGGTTCCACACCTCCAGCGGTGTGATTCCTTCAGGGGGATGCCGGCGAGGACTCCACCTGGAGGCGCTCATGCCACGAGCCCGGCGATGCGTTCAGCGGCGGTCTTCGCCCCATCATGCGCGCGGTAGGAACGGGAGATCTCCTCCACGCGGTCGCGCATCGGCGACTTCGGTGCCAGCAATTGCGCGATGGCTTCGCGGCACGACTCCACCGTGAGGGTCTTCGGGTCCCTCGCGAGCCCTGCTCCAGCCTTCTCCAGGAAGTGCGCCTGCACGGGCTGGTCGTTGCACACCGGCAGCAGCAGCATCGGCACTCCCGCCGTCATCGCCTCCATCACGGAGTTGGCTCCGCCGTGGGAGATGAACGCCGCCGCTCGCTCCAGCACCTGCCGCTGCGGCGTGTAGCGCACCGCCACCACGTCACCGGGCAGCGTGCTCGGGAAGTCCGTGTCCGCCAGCTCGCCCGCGCACAACACCAGCGTCACGCCGAAGGGCTTCGCGGCCTCCGCGATGAGGCGGAACAGCTCCGGCTGATAGGAGATCTGACTGCCGAAGGACACGTACAGCACCGGCTTTTCGCCCAGCCGCTCCCAGGGGAAGGGCACCTCGTCACCCCGGGCTTCCGGCGGAATGGACGGACCCACCAGCAGCGTGTCCGGGGGCACTCCCGCGTCCGGGCCCAGGAAGGCCTCGGTGGCGAAGATGATGTTGAGCCGGGGCGACAGGCACTCGCAGGTGCGGAAGCGAGCGTCGAAGCCGTGACGGCGGAACAGGGCCTGACGGTCGTCCTTCAGCGCCCGCACGTTGCGCAGCAGGGGAATCTCCGGCCTTGGCTCCAGCAGCGTCAGCGCGGAGGACACGCCTGCCCACGGGATTCCCTCCGTGTGCGCCGCGAGCACCGCCGCGTACTGCATCCCGTCCAGCGCCATCACGTCGGGACGGAAGGCGCGCACCACTTCTCGCACGGGCTCCAGCATCGCGGGGGCCGCGTCCAGCAACAGGCCCCGGATCCACTTCCCCAGCGCCACGTCATCGAGCACCAGCTTCGCCAGCGCTTCGCCTCCCGTCTCGATGCCCGGCGGCGCGGCTTCGGCGTGCGGCAGGCGCAGCACCTCCACGCCCAGGGACTCGAGCTGCGGCGCGGGTTCGGGGATGCACAGCCATCCGACGGTGTGCCCCAGGCGGCGCAGCCATTGGGCCACGCCGACCATCGGGTTGAGGTGGCCCTTTTCGGGCGAGGTGGCGATGAGGACTCGGGACATTCAGGGGGCCGCCTGGGTGTGGGCCTGGAGCATGGCCAGGGACATGAGGCGCATCAACAACCGATCTATCGGTCCGGCCTGCGCGTCATCGGGGGACATGCGGATGTAGCGAGTCATCAAGCCCAGCATCGCTTGCACATCGATGACCTCAAGGGAGTACAGCCGATCGGGAGTGAGCCAGGCGCGATACAGCTCCATCCAGCGTGACCGCACCGGACTGGAGAGGGCGGTGTGCCCATACCGGGGCGTCTTGCGCGCGAGGCGGACCTCGTCCGGCACCAGGGACCGCACCGCGTGCCGGAACAGCCACTTGCCGAACCCGTCCCTCTGCAGCACGGACTCCGGCAGGGCCAGCGCCACCCGCGCGAAGCCTTCATCCAGGTACGGCGTGCGGACCGTGAGCCCATGGGCCCGGGCGCCCCGCAGCTCGGGCGGGAGGATGAGCTCGGTCAGCACCCACTTCGCGTACCGCAGCTCCTCGGAGGGAAGAGGCTCTTTCGAGGGCAGATCCCAAGGCGCGGGCAGCGAGGCGAGCACGGTCCCCAGGTTGTCCACAGGGGGGCCTCGCGAGGCGTGATCGCTGTTCAGGCGCTCGGAAACAGTCCTCAAGTTGTCCACAGGTGGGAAGTCTCCACGATGTCCCATGGCTTGATCGGAACCGCCATTTCCAGAGGGCGGAAGCCCCGTGGATGGCTTTGATTCCTGATCGCCGTGCGGAGCCCCGCCCAGAGGGCTCCCTGAGTTGTCCACAGCCCCCCGTGCCGCTCCGGGGGACTCTTCATGATCGCGCGAGCCGGCTCGGAACGGCGCCCGCAAGTTGTCCACAACCGGCATGGCTTCGAGTTTCAGGGCCCGCAGGGCCAGCATCCGGTCTTCATCCACGCGGGCCTTCGCGGAGGCGAGCGCGCCCGGGGTGCCCTGGAGCACTTCGTCCGCGCCCGCGCCGCTCAGGAGGACCGGGCCCGCGCCCTGCCGCCGGGCCTCCAGATAGAACACGTAGCTCGCCACGGCCCGGGCGTTGAGGATGACCGTCTGGTTGGCGAGCACCGCGTGCTCGAACAGGTCCGGGAGCACGGAGTCCGGGATGAGCACGTCCGCCAGCTCCGCGCCCGTCACCTTCGCCATCCGCCGCGCGTTGCTCCGCTCCACCGCATCAGCGAAGTGCACGTCCATGGTCCACGCGCGCACCTTCCCTGGTGCATGCCGCGCGGCCATCGCGCACAGGGCCGCGCTGTCCACCCCGCCGCTCAGGCTCACCTCGTGCGTGCCTGCTTCCACATGCGCCCGCACGGTGTCGGACCAGACGGCCAGCAGCCGCGCCTCGAGCCCGTCCTCATCCCGCGCCGCAGCCTCCCGGACCACTCGCGGCAGCGCCACGCCAATGGGCTCCGCCTCCGGCAGCAGGTCCGCGTTGGACACACGGGCATGGAACAGCAGGTCGCTCATCGCGCGGGGAGACAGGCCCCGCGAGGGAGGCACCTTGGGCGGTCGGGTCGGCATGCGGTCCGCATCATAGGGAGCTGGGAGTCGGCAGCGGAAAGTCAGGGAGGGTGAGATAACCCTCCTGAACAGCGCGAACACGGAAGGGCGGGACATGAGGACGGATGCGGTGGACGTCGTGTTGCGGGAGCGCTTCGGGTTGGAGTCCTTCCGGCCCGGACAGCGCGAGGTGCTCACGGAGCTGCTCAAGCCCCACGGCTCCGCGCTCGCGGTGTTCCCCACGGGCGGCGGCAAGTCGCTGTGCTACCAGCTCCCCGCGCTGCTGCTCGAAGGGCTCACGGTGGTGGTGTCACCGCTCATCGCGTTGATGAAGGATCAGATCGACGCGCTGGAGCGGCGGGGCATCCGCGCCGCGCGGTTGGACTCCTCCCTGTCGCTGGAGGAGTCGCGCGAAGTGACGGAGTCCCTGCGCGATGGAACGCTGAAGCTCCTCTACGTGGCACCGGAGCGCTTCAACAACGAGCGCTTCATGGGGCTCTTGAGCGAGCTCCCCATCTCCCTCTTCGCGGTGGACGAAGCGCACTGCGTCTCCGAGTGGGGTCACAACTTCCGGCCGGACTACCTCAAGCTCGCGCAGGCGGCCCGCACGCTCCGGGCCGAGCGCATCCTGGCGCTCACCGCCACGGCCACGCCGCAGGTGGTGCACGACATCTGCGAGGGCTTCGGCATCCCGGAATCACAAGCGGTCGTCACCGGCTTCTACCGGAACAACCTCACGCTGGAGACCACGCCCACGGGCCTGGAGGCGCGCGATGCCCTGCTGGTGGAGCGGCTCAAGTCTCGCCCGCCCGGCACCACCATCGTCTACGTCACGCTGCAGAAGACCGCGGAGCGCGTGGCGGCGCTCTTGAGCGCGGAGGGCCTGCCCGCCAGCGCCTACCACGCGGGCCTGGAGTCCGAGGATCGCGAGCGGGTGCAGGACGCGTGGACCCACTCCTCGAAGGGCATCGTCGTGGCGACCATCGCGTTCGGGATGGGCATCGACAAGGCGGACGTGCGCGCCGTGTATCACTACAACCTGCCCAAGGGCCTGGAGAGCTACAGTCAGGAGATCGGCCGCGCGGGCCGTGATGGCAAATCATCCGTCGTGGAGTTGCTCGCGTGCCCGGACGATGTGCCCACGCTGGAGAACTTCGCGCTCGGGGACACGCCGCTGCCGGAGGCGCTGACGGCGCTGGTGAAGGAGTTGTTGTCCTCGGGGCCGGAGCTGCACCTGGACCTGTACGCGCTGGGCAACCGCCACGACCTGCGGCCCCTGGTGCTGCGCACGGCGCTGACGTACCTGGAGCTGGAGGGAGTGCTGCGTCAGGGCACGCCGTTCTACGCGGGCTACAAGGTGCAGCCAGCGGGCTCGGTGGACGTGCTCGTGGGGAGGTTCCAGGGGGAGCGCGCGCGCTTCGTGAAGGAACTGTTCGCGCACGCGAAGAAGGGGCGCACCTGGTACACGTTCGACCCCGCCGAAATCGCGAAGGCGTTGGACCAGCCGCGAGACCGGGTGGTGAAGGCGCTCGACTACTTCCAGGAGCAGGGCTACGCGGAGGTGCAGGTGGCCGAACCGCGTCAGCGCTACACGCGGCTGCGCGAGCGCGAGGACCCGAAGGCGCTCGTGTCCCTGTTGCAGGAGCGCTTCCAGAAGCGAGAGGTCCAGGAGGTGTCGCGAGTGCGCGACGTGCTCCGGCTCGTCACGCACGATGGCTGCCAGAGCAACGCGCTGGTGGCCCACTTCGGTGAGCAGCGCGAAGCACCGTGCGGTCACTGCACCTTCTGCCGCACGGGCGTGGCGCGTGTGCTGCCGCCGCCGCACCCACGGCCGGACCTGCGCGAACAGCTGGACGCGGCCACGTTCCGGTCGCTCGTGGCGAAGCATCCGGAGGCGCTGGGCCATCCCAGGCAGGCGGCCCGCTTCCTCTGTGGCCTGAGCAGCCCCGCGCTCTCCAAGGCGAAGCTCAGCGGTCACAAGCTCTTCGGCACCCTGGCGGAGTGGCCGTTCACCCAGGTGCTGGCGTTCTGTGAAGGCCGGTGAGCGTTCAGCGGATCGCGGCCCGCAGGCTCGGTGAGAAGGGTGGCAGGGCGGCCTGGGCCCGTGTCTTGAGCGCCTGCCGGTCCCTGCCTGCGCCTTCCTGTAGCGCTCGACGGAAGGGGGAGTAGGTGAGCGCCCAGAACCGCAGCTCACGCCCGAATTCCGAGTCGAGCCGCGCCGCCTTCTGTTCGTCGACCCCGAGCGTGGTCGCGAGGCCTCTCAGGACGTCTGCTTGCGGGAGGCCGCTGAAGGTGGCGGCCACGGTGTCCGAGGACTCCTGCCGGAGCGCCCTCGCCGTGAACGACTCCAGCTCCGTCACGTCCGGGAGCGGGGCTTCGAGGCACGCCTTCGCGTTGACGAGGCCCGCGCCCCACGCGAGCTGGCTCTGAGGCCAGCTGTCACAGGTGGCGCGGAGCACATGGCGGAAGACCTGCGCGAGCGCTGGTCCTCCCTGGTACTTCGCGAGCAGGGTGTCCCGGCCATGGTGCGCCAACCAGAGCGCGGCGATTCCCGCGACGGTGGCCGTCGCATACGAGGTGCCGCTGCTCTGACCGACCTTGTCGGCGGGCTGCGCCACCCAGACGTTCTCGCCCGGACCGGTGGCGTCGACCGCCTTGCCCCAGGCAGAGAAGGCCCAGGGCTGCGCGCTCGCGTTGCACGCGGCCATCGTGACGACTTCGTCATACGCGCCCGGCCAGACGACGATGGGGCCCGTGTAGTTGCCCGCGGCGGCGATGACGATGATGTTCTCGCGCACCGCCTGCTGGATGATCCGGTGCAGCCCCGCGTTGGGCAGCCACCCGAGGCTGATGCTGATGACATGGACCCGCCGCTGGATGGCGAACCCGATGGAGTCGCGCAGCCGGTCGACGCCCACGTTGAACAGCACGGGCGAGGGGACGAAGAGCGTGGGCTTCGCGACGCGCAGCGGGATGACCTCTGCCTTCGGCGCGACTCCATCCACGAACAGCTTCGGTCCGTCCGCGCTCGGGTCGTTGTAGGGGCTCGCCATGACGCTCGCGGTGCCCAGCCCGTGGCCTCCGCCGGGATTCTCCGTCGTGGGGTCATCGTCGATGAAGTCCCAGCCCAGGCTCGGCGTGAAGTTCGGTCCCAGCTCGGAGCTGGGCAGGTAGCCGCTGTCCGGATGGCCGATGAGGATGCCCTCGCCCTGGCTCGTGCCGCCGGCCAGCTGCCACGCCTCGCCTGCCTTCACGAAGCGCGGGCTCCAGTCGCAATCGTTCTCGTTGAGCGTCCCGGGGCCAGCCTCCGCCGGCTGTGCCTTGAGCAGCGTGGGCGCCGTGTCCGTGACGGCGGTTTGTTCCGCGTAGACCGCCTCGAATGCTGGATCCGCATCCTCCACGCTCGGGTCTGTCTGGAGACGGCGCGCCAGCTCCCAAGCTTGTCCCGGCTCGACGCTGCCAGGAGGGAGGAGGTCGAACGCTCGGCCGGTGGGCTCGAACGGCACCGGGCGGATGATCCACGGCTCCGCTCCGACGAGCGCGGCCACGAGCTTCTCCAGGGAGACCCGGTCGAAGCCTTCACGGAGGAGGACGTCGAGAGTGCGGAGCTTCGAGGACTCGAATTGCTCGGGCGGCGCCATGGGCGCACCTGTACCCCTGGGACTTCATGGAGGGATACGGGCCCCCAGGGCGGTGGGTGTGTCGGTTAGACTCCCGCGCCGTGCGCTACGAGCTTCACGACAGCCGCGTCCTCACCTGGTCCCTGGAGACGCACGTCACCACGCACTGCAACCTGCGTTGCGCTCAGTGCTGCCCGCTGTCGCCGCACCTGCCCGCGTGGGCCGTGTCCCCGCAGGCGCTGGCCGAGGACCTGCGCCGCCTCGCGCGCGTGCTCAAGCCCAACGTCTTCAAGCTCACCGGCGGTGAGCCCTTCCTCCATCCGGACCTGCCCGCCGTGCTGGACGTGGTGCGGGCCTCCGGGCTCACCGAACAGGTGTCCGTCACCACCAACGGCTTCCTCGCGCAGAGCGCTCCCGACGCCGTGTACGAACGGCTCGACCGGATGACGCTGTCGTTCTACACGTCCGCGCCCCTGCCCGAACGCTCCATCGCCCGAATCACCGAGCGCTGCGACCGGCACGGCGTCCACCTCACGGTGAAGGCCATCGACCGCTTCCAGCGCATCACCCCGGACGCGCCGCTCACGTCCGACGCGGAGGTGCGGGACGTCTTCGACACGTGCTGGCTCAAGCAGCGCTGCCACCTGGTCCACCAGGGCCGCTTCTTCACCTGCACCCGGCCGCCCCACGTCGCCACCGTCTTCGCCGCGGAGCATCCGCACCTGCCCGCGCTCGTCGAACACGATGGCGTTCCGCTGGATGACCCGGACCTGCTCACGCGCCTGCTGGCGTACCTGGAGCGGGACACGCCGCTCGCCACCTGCCGCCACTGCCTGGGCTCCAGCGGCCCTTGGGAACCCCACGCGCAGCTGCCGCGTGCTCGCGCCGCTTCCTGATCAGGGCGCCGGCGCTCCCGCGTCCGGCGACAATGCGGGCAGCAGGGGCAGCTCCACCGTGAAGACGGAGCCCTGACCCAGGCGGCTCTCCACTCGCACCGTGCCGCCCATGGCCTCCACCAGCGTGCGGGTGATGTAGAGGCCCAGGCCCAGGCCCCCGTAGTGCCGGTCGCTCACCGCGCGCTCGAAGCGGCCGAAGAGGCGCGGCAGGGACTCCTCCGAGATGCCGATGCCCTGGTCCCGCACCGTCAGCGCCGCCTTGCCGTCGCGCGTCTCCAGGCGGACCTGGATGGGGCGCCCCTGGCCGTACTTGATGGCGTTGTCCACCAGGTTCACCACCACCTGCTCCAGCCGCGGCCGGTCCCAGACGCCCATCGTCATGGCGTCCGCGCACTCCAACTGGAGCACGGAGCCGGAGCGCGTGGCGGGGCCCTCGTAGGCGGCCACCACGTCGCGCACCAGCTCCACCAGGTCCATGGGCACGCACTCCAGCGACAGCCGCCCGGCCGCGATGCGCGACACGTCCAGCAGGTCGTTCACCAGCTCCGCCAGCTTCTTCATCTGCCGCGAGCCCACGTCCAGGTAGCGCTCCACCAGCTCGCGCGGCACCGGACCCGGGTGGCGCTCCATCTCGCGCCGCAGCGCCTGGAGCTTGAGGTTGAGCGGCGTGAGCGGCGTCTTCAGCTCGTGGCTCGCGATGGACAGGAACTCGTCGCGCAGGCGCACCGCCTCGCGCGCCTCGCGGTACAGCCTCGCGTTCTCCATGGAGAGCGCGGCGCGGTTGGCCAGCTCCTGGAGGAAGGGCAGGTCCGCGGCCGTATAGCTCCGGCCGGAGCGGTGCGTGGTGACGAAGCTGAGCAACCCCAGCAAACGCTCCCCGGCCACCAGCGGCACCACCACCAGCGAGCGGACGCGCAGCTCCCGGAGCAGCGCGATGCGCTCAGGGTCATTCGTGAACCGCGGGAGGAGGTCGTCGGTGAAGTTCTCGATGAAGAAGGGCTGCCCGTGATGAATCGACCCGGGGCCGGCCATCTTGGGGAGGCCCGATACGTACGTCGTGCGGGACCGCAGCGGTTCCGCGAGCGACTCCGGCTCCGTGGCCGCGTGCTCCACCTCCATGCGCTGGAAGGTGCCGTCCTCCAGCGCGCTGTCGATGAGGCACCAGTCCGCCAGCGTGGGGACCGCCAGGCGCACCACGTTGCGCAGCGTGGCATTGTAGTCCAGTGACGTGGCCAGGAAGGAGCTGGCCCCCGCCAGCAGGCGCAGGTGCTCCTCGTTGTGCGACAGCTCGCGCGCCAGCCGCTCCGCCCGGGCGCGGGCGCGCACCAGGTCCGTCACGTCGAAGCCGAAGCCCGCGATGCCGTCCACCTGCCCGTGCGTGTCGTGCGTGGGCGTGTAGGTGACGTCGAAGATGAACTCCCGGAGGGTGCCATCCGGCTGTGGCAGCTTGAGGGACACCTCCCGGCCCTCGAAGGGGTCGCCCGTCGCGTAGACGTGGTCGAGGATCCGGGCCACGCGCTCCGCCTCCTCCTTCGGTCCCACCTCGCGCGCGGGCAGGCCCAACAGCCGTGGCGGGTTGCCCAGCATCGCGGAGTTGAGGGGGTTGGACAGCTCGAAGACGTGTTGGGGCCCGCGGAAGATGACCAGGTGCGCGGGCGCGCGCATGAACAGTTCGTGCAGGCGCGCGCGTTCGTACTCGGCGGCGGCGCGGGAGGCGCGCTCTCGCTCCAGCAGGTCCGCGCGCTCCGCGTTGGCGCGGCGCAGGCGCACGTTGAGCAGCGTCACGAACAGCGAGAGCGCCAGGAAGAAGGCCAGCGCGATGAGGTTGCCGGGGTGGGTGACCCAGTCCCCCAGCGGTGACAGGAAGAAGTAGTCCACCGTCACCAGCGAGAGCGCCGTCGCCACCAGCCCCGGCCCCCAGCCTCCCCGCCAGCCCGCGAACGCGACGGCGGCGAAGAAGGCCAGGAACGGGGCGCTGGACATG